>JAUWGD010000003.1 GCA_030606585.1 Dehalococcoidales bacterium
ACGAGAGCCACTATGGCGGCCGGGTAAGTTACCTTATTTAATATTAACTGGTGTTCCCAGTCGATGAATATAATCATCAGAAACACGCAGCACCAGAAAGCGGTAAGAGCAAACTGGGCACTCAGGCCGAACTGCCAGAAAGCCAGGAAAAAGAGAGTTCCGCTGAGCACTTCTACCAGCAGTACCCGGAGGGGAATCCGTGCCCGGCAATAACGGCAGCGTCCGCGCAGCCATAAATAGCTGAATAACGGAATCAGGTCCTTCACCAAAAGCCGGTGCTGGCAGGAGTCGCAGTGAGAAGGAGGATAGACCAGCGACTTACGCAAAGGCAGGCGGTCAATACAAACATTAAGAAAGCTGCCTACAGCTATACCGAGTAATGTAAAGACGGCGGTTAGCAAGACTGTCATATCGTTACATTTTGACGGGTTTTTCCGGTGGAGTCAACAATATTTCCCTGTTTACGGCATTGCGGGCAAACCATCCATTAAAGTAAGGGTTTACCACTATCGGAATTGAGGGTAAGTATTATCGTAATAATCGTTACAAATGTATAAGCTGTATTTATTCGTTATGTTTGTAACGCTTGTAAAGGTCTTTACGAAAACAGGACTTTATTCCCATGCGTATTTGGGACTAAATCCTCATTGAACTTTATAGGCGCTATGTTAAGCTTTAAATGAAGGTAAAAATCTCAAAAATAAAGGTTATGAGGAGGTATCTAAAATGAAGAAGTTTTTCAGGAAGTTCCGCTATGGAGAGAAAGGCTTCACCCTGATCGAGCTGCTGGTGGTGGTTGCCATTCTCGGTGTTCTCGCCGCGGTAGCTGTACCTAACGTAGGTAGGTTTATCGGCACGGGTGAGCAGCAGGCCGAAGCAACCGAGCGGCATAACATCCAGACCGCGGTCATGGCCATGATGGCCGAATACCCTTCTGACACCCCAGTTGCAGGCACTATACCCAAAGGTGGAACCGGCTCCGAAATCACGATGACTGATAACATCAGTATTAACATGTCAACGTACATCACCGGTACGTGCGCTTACGCGTGGAATATTGATGATGAGGGCACCGTAACCTCCAACACTACCGGGTCATAGCACAGTATATTTAATGAAGAACATAAGCGCATAAGATTATTAATAACTTAGATTGAATAGAGAAAGTCTATCGGCAACGAATTACCCGGGAGGTTGCTGATAGACTTCTTTTTGTGTGTGATATTCGATAAGTGAAATCAGCCAGCGGAAGTTCAAGCGGTAGAATAAGGGTGGTTTAGTTTTACATGTTGGAATAGGCCATGTCCTGGCTGGCTTGGGGGTGGGTGTCTCTTTCGCCGGTAAGCTTGGTTATTTCGTCACGGTCATTACAGAATTCGAAGACACTATCGCGACTTATAACGGCGTTACGGTACAGCCTGACAAGTGCCTGGTCCATTAGTTCCATGCCCTGCTGCGTGTTCATACGAATCGTATTGGGAAGCTGGTAGGTCTTACCTTCCCGGATAAGGTTTCTCACCGCCGAGTTAGCTATCATTACTTCAATTGCCGCTACCCTGCCCGAGCCGTCGGCTTTAGGCACCAGTGACTGGCAGAAAATACCGAGGAGTAGAGACGCCAGGCGTTCCTGAGCCAGGTGTCGCTCGTGGGGCGGGAACATGTTGGCGATTCTCTCCACAGCCTGGGCGGAACTGGGGGCATGGCCGGTGGTCAATACAAGATGTCCGGTTTCGGCCACGGTGAGCGCCGCCGAGGCTGTCTCCAGGTCTCTCATCTCCCCTACCAGTATCACGTCCGGGTCCTGCCTTAATACGTGCCTCAGGGCTTCGGCGAAGGACAGTGTGTCCGCGCCCAGCTCGCGCTGGGTGATGGTGCACTGCTTATTTTCATACGTATACTCGATAGGGTCCTCAATCGTAATAACTCTTCGGCTTTCGGTCTGGTTTAAATAATCAATCATGGATGCCAGGGTGGTTGTCTTACCGCTGCCGGTAGGACCGCTGACCACCACCAGGCCGCGCGGCCGTTGAATAAACTCTTTACATACCTCGGGTAATCCCAGGCTTTCGGGGGTGGGGATATCGGGTGGTAACAAACGCATGACAAGGCTGATTGTGCCGCGTTGCATGGCGGCGTTAAAACGGACTCTGCCGACTTCGGGGACACTGCGGCCGAAGTCGAGTTCAAGGCAGCGCTGGAACTCAGCCATTTCTTCTTCCGTGGTTATCTGGCTTAGTCCCTGCTCTATGTCCTCGGCATTTAACGTTGGCTGGGCTTCCGAAGGTATGAGCTTACCATGGATACGAAATAACGGGGGCTTGGACACAACCATATGCAGGTCAGAGGCGTTCTGAGACTTGGCTAATTGAAGCAGATTGATAATATCTACCATATTGCTCCCCCCAATTTAATACCCAGAGAATACAGCATGATGACATCGTCGTCTTCCTCGCCGCCACCTTCTTCTTCCTCACCCTCTTCTATACCTGATTCTCTGGAAAGAGTGGATATGGTAATTTCAAGGAACCTTCCGGTAGCATCAAGTTTTCTTACGTATACCATGACCTCTTCCTCGCTCTCCGCCCAACCATTAACAATCAGGCGGCCACTGGTATGGCTAATGCTGTTAATCTCAAATTCATCTATCTGGTTATCCACGATGGCTTCAATATCATCGTTTATATTATCACCATTAGTATTGATGTTGTTCAGTGCGGCAATAAAGTTCACTTTGGCGGCTTCGTAACTGGCCAGTTGTTGCTCTGCCGCCGCAATTTCCTGGGTTAGCTGTTCTTTCTGGCCCTGTTTTTTCTGGATGAGAAAGTTATTGGAACTCAGTTGAAAACTCGCCTCTTCAATATTGGCGGCGGAGTCCTGAATCGTTATTCCCAGCAGGGCAATTAAACTGATGGCGACGACGCCCGCGGGTATAGCCATTATTCGATTTAAAGAAATCGGCTTGGGCAGATAGGGTGAAGGCAAGGTATTGAAATTGGGTAGCAGAGGGCCGGCTTCTCTGGTCATTACTTTAAGCGCAAGCCCGACATTCACCAGGTGATGTGACGGGTCGAGTTGTTTCAGGCATTTTAACGGCGATGTAAGCGGAGAAACCTGATATCCAAGTTCATGGGCCAGAGTTTCGTATACCTCCGGTTCATCGGCCAGCTCTCCGGAAACAAGCAATGGCGCGTTCGGTTGAATAAGGTTATCCGAATTATTGGAATTATAAAACTCGATAGTACGCTTGAGTTCATCCTTGACTATCACTACCTTGTCTGCAAGGGATAATGATTCCTCGGGGAAGGATACGGTACGGATTGGTTGGGGAATCCTGTTGACCATGATAATAATGTCAAACTCTTTTGACTGGACATCAACAATCATGGCACTATCTTCCTTGGCCAGTCTTGCCAGAGCCAGGGGCTTGATGTCCATAAGGTATGGCTTAAATCCCGCCTTGTTGAGTACCCTTACCAGGGTATCGGCGATCTGCCGCGGTATGGCCACCATAAAGGCCTGTATCTTTCCCTCGGACACGGAGACAGTCTGCCATGAGATATATAGCTGTTCAAGAGGTACCGGCAGGACCCTGCGGGCCTCCCTTTGTATCGCCTCGTCCAGCATAGCCCCGGGTAATTCGGGCAGGGAAATCGGCCGGGTCAAACAGTGAAGTCCGCTCAAACCGAGGATTACCTTCCTATCGCTTATCTTGTTGCTCTTGAAGAGGTTTTTAATCTTGGCAACGAGTTCTGCTTCTTTTCCCTCGGTGGTGATGCTGCTGAGGCTGGTGTCCAGAGGTACGTCAGCCAGCTTGGTTATACGCTTGCCGCGTGTGACCATTAGTCTGATACTGGTATCGTTAATATAAAGCGTGGTTGTATTACTGGGCATAATTAAATACCTTCATATGAGTAGACAACTATCTGGAAGTTGGCAGATGGTTGTTTATCACTACTTTCATCGGGAATACTTATTTGGGTTGATTGAACATAGCCGGTGGAGTAACCTTCATTCAGGCCGATAAGAAAATCAACGATATCCTCTAACTCGCCGGTTACGGTGGCGCTAATAGATGTCTCGTAACAATTGATGTTCTGGATTGTGTCGGTTGATATCGTTGTGTTGGTGAGGTTCTGGATAACTACGTCGCAGTACTCGGCGATTGCGAAAAATTTCTCAGTAACATCAACACTTACCACCGTCTGGCGGAGCCTGTCCTGTACCTCATTAAGCTGACTTTCGCTTTCATCCAGTCTTTGCTGGAGCTCTTCCAGTTGCGGGCGCAGGTGCGATACCTGTATGGTATCCACTCGCATTGTAGATAAAGTCAGTTCCTCTTCCAGTTCGGTTTGCTCCGTGAGCTGCTGAGAACGAGTGACACCAAGACCAGCCAGGATGACGACAAAGATGCCCGCCGAGAGAATCAACCAGCCTGTTTTACTAAACTTTAAACCTTTCATAAAAACGTCCGATAACTCTTTTACATTAGAATGATGTCTGCCCGTACATTGAATACATGGCTGAAACCATCGATACGGCAATAAGGCCAACGACACCGGCTATAACAAGCGTCATTACCGGTTGAATCATAGCGATCAGGGATTTGGTCTTGTCCTGGGCTTCATTTTCATAGTTCTGGGATACAGCCAGTAAGGAAGTATCAAGGGTACCCGTTTCCTCACCGACCTTGACCATCTGGACCATCATCGGCAGGAAGAGAGGGTTCTTGGCCATTGGCTTGGATAAACCCTCACCCTTGAGCATATCTGACTGGACGTTGTAAAGTGCCTGGGCCATTACCCTGTTGTTGCAGCCCTGTATAACTAAAGGCATAATTTCGGTCAGAGGCAGGCCGGCCGCATATAGCAACGAGATGCTCCGGCAAAACCGGGCTATCTCGTTGAGGTGCCTTACCCTTCCCAACATCGGGACACGCAGTATCAAGGTATCGAATTTGTATTTGCCGTCCGACGTTCTGAAGTAAATAAGCCCCAGTCCTATAACGATAAATATTATCAGGAAGATATGGAGGCCGTAAGTGCGGAGCACTACGGATAAAGATATCATCATCTGGGTGAGAGCAGGCAACTCGGCACCGAGCGATCCGTACAGGTCGGCGAAAGCCGGCAAAACGAAGAACATCAATACACCGACCACCACCACGGTCACCACGGCGGCTATCATCGGGTACATGAGGGCGCCCTTAATTCCCTTGCGGGTAGCCATTTCCTTCTCCATATGGTCGGCTACCTGCTTTAGCATTGTCTCGAGGCCACCGGTCTGTTCTCCGATGCTAAGCGTACGGCAGGCCATCGTTGAGAATACATCCGGGTGCCGGCTCATAGCTGTTGAAAGCTGGTCGCCGTTGCGTATGTCGCTGATGACATCGTAAACCACTTTTGTCAGCGTGCGATTCGTTATCTGTTCCTGCAATAATTCCAGAGAAGTGACTATGTTGATGCCGGATTCAAGAAGCAGGGACATCTGCCGGTAAAGCATGATGACTTCAGTCTCTTTGACAGGAAACAGCTGCGCGGCCAGCTTACCCAGGCTCAGGAACGGGACGTATGGCCTGAGGTTAATCAAGCGGTAACCGGCAACACCGAGCATTTCGGCAATCGCGTTTTCACTGGTTGCCGATATTTTACCCTTAACGATATCGCCTGATTCACCGCAGGCTACATATTGATAAAGCATTAAGTATCCGCTCCGATATTTATCTCCTCAAGCAGTGTTATCAAGTATAAATATTTAATTGTTACCCTACGGAGTAAGCATTACGCAGCACTTCAGCAGGGGTGGTAATATTTTCCTTCACCTTGAACATCCCGTCCTGCGTCAGGGTAAGCATCCCCTCTTTAAGGGCCTGGTTGCGTAATTCATTGGCGGTTGCTCCCTTAACCAGTAGCGTTTTAATTTCGTCACTGGTGCAGAATATCTCAAATATGCCTGCCCGTCCCCTGTAGCCGCTGTTGGAGCATGATTTACACCCGGCACCCTGCATAAATTCATTTCGTTCTTCGCCCATTTCGCGGTTGTAGATGATTTTCTCCTCAGGAGTGCCTTCAACAAGGTGGGCGCAGTTGGGACAGATGCGGCGTACCATACGCTGGGCAATTACGCCGATGAGGGCAGAGGAAACCAGGAATGGCTCCACGCCGAGGTCGATAAGGCGTAACACCACACCTACGGCGTCGTTGGCATGGATTGAAGACAGCACTAGGTGTCCGGTAAGGGCCGACTGAATAGCTATATTGGCGGTTTCGGCGTCACGTATCTCACCGATTAATATAACATCGGGGTCGAGTCTCAGCATGGACCTGAGACCGCTGGCAAAAGTGACGCCGGCCCGGGGATTAACCTGAATCTGGTTGATATTGGAGAACCGGTACTCAACCGGGTCTTCTACGGTCAAAATGTTACGTTCTGTCTGGTCAAGAGAATTTACAGATGCATATAGTGTGGTGGTTTTACCTGCGCCGGTCGGACCGCTTACCAGTATAATTCCGTAAGGCACTCTAAGCATGCTTTCGTATTTTTCCAGGCTTTCGGTAAGAAATCCCAGTTCGGTTAGCGTCAGGGTGGCTCGTGATTTGTCCAGAAGTCGCAATACCGCCATTTCACCGCAAACGGTAGAGATAATGCCTACCCGGATATCTATCAGACGCCCTTTCGCCTTTATAGAAAACTGACCGTCCTGCGGCCGATGGTGGTCCGCTATGTTCATATTGGCCAGAATCTTAATTCTGGAAATAATAGGCGTCAATGTCTTTAACGGGAGCGAGAACATATTGTGTAATGAGCCGTCTATACGGAAGCGTACACGTATTTTATCTTCCCCGGGTTCAAGGTGAACGTCAGAAGCTCTGGCTTTTACGGCTTCATCAATGATTAGCCTCAGGGCCTGGGCAACGGGAGCCTCCGTGGCCGTGTCTATCATTAGCTGCGTATCTGTTTTATCGCCGTCCGATAACGATATACTGGAAATCTGTTTCTCTATCTCGTCATAGGCTTTATAGTTGAAGTCGATAGCATCAAGGATTTCTTCCTGGGTTGCAGCCTCGGGCTCTATGCGCATCTGGCTCCAACTGGACAGGGCTTCTAGGGCGAGAATATCGGACGGGTTCTCCATAGCCACATGCAGGACATTACCGTCTATAGTCAGTGGTATGGCGTGATACTTACGAGCCATGGCTTCAGGAATGAGTTGCAGGGCTTCCGGCTCAGGCGATTTCTTGCGCAAGCTATTCTTGGCTTCTTCAATAGATTCTGCCATAATCAGGGATTCCCCAATCTATCTATGTAAAATATCTATATACGCGTGTCCGCTATACAAAAATCTTATATGTCTTTCGTCCCATTTACAATAGCTCTTTGGTCATAGGCAATTAGAGGGATATATAGTACCTTACCGGTGTTGCGGGTTGAGCACTATGGCTCTTTTATATGGTAAAATATTATGTTAAAATACAATCGTAAACCAAAATAACAAAACCGGCAGAATTATCAAACCGTGAGGAGACATAATGATTGAGCCAATCGAAAGCTTTCTGAATTATCTGGCGGTAGAGAAGGGTTATTCCGAGCATACCATAGCTGCCTACCGTAATGACCTGACGGGGCTGGCCGGCTTCGCCAAAGGACAGTACACGGCTTCATGGGCTGATTTCAATCGGCAAAACATGTTAAGCTATCTGCTCGACCTTAAAGAGAGGGGATATGTCGCCACCACGGTGGCGCGTAAGGTAGCGGCGTCAAGGTCTTTCTTCGGCTTTTTGGTATCGGAGGGCACCATTAAGACCAACCCTACCGAAAATATGAGCTCGCCCAGTGTTGGAAAGGCATTACCCAAGCCCATACCTATTAACCAGGTACGTTTGCTGCTGGAACAACCCGCCAAACTGTCTTCCTCCGAAGCCAAGAGAGACAGGGCTATGCTGGAGCTTCTATATGCCAGCGGTATGAGGATAAGCGAACTGGTAGCCCTGAACCTGGGCGATGTTAATACTGCGGGCGATTACTTCGTACGGTGTTTCGGCAAGGGTCGCAAGGAGCGGATTATCCCGCTTTACGAGCAAATAGCCATGACCGTAAAAAAATATATTGACGAGGACCGCCCCAAGTTAGCCCACGGCAAGAAGGACGACGCCATGTTTCTTAATGCCCGCGGGGAGAGACTCACCCGGCAGGGGTTCTGGCAAAAACTCAAGGAGTACGCGAAATCGGCCGGGTTGGGTGATAAGATAAGTCCCCATACCCTGAGACACAGTTTCGCTACTCATATGCTTAGCGGCGGGGCTGACCTGAGGTCGGTACAGGAATTGCTGGGACATGCCAACATATCTACCACGCAAGTCTATACTCACCTGACTACCGAGCACGTCCGCCGTGCCTATGATAAGTCACATCCCAGGGCTAAAGATTAATCTTCAGGAGGTAACGGATGCCAGGTAAATCACGACACGGTAAGGGGAAGCATCCTCATCATAGCAAAAAAAGTAAAGCCATGATGCGGCAGGCAAGTACCCCCTTGAATCAACAGGCGACTGCTGTGGCACCGAAACCGGTGGAATCTGTCAAAGCTCCGACTGTACCGAAGTCAAACGCGGCGCTGGAGGCAAACGCGACACTACGGTATCCTTATGTCACCGGAGAACTGAAAAAAATCGGTATCCTGGCGGTGATAATTATAGTTGCCCTTATTGTGTTGTCAATTGTTCTATGATAGTTCTTCGCTGGCGGTCATGATGGACTTTAATACGGCAAGGGCCAAATTGATTAAATATCTCAGTTCTGAGATTAAAGAAAAGCGCGTATTAGACGTGATGTCTCGAATACCCCGTGAAGAGTTTGTTCCTCAGGAATATCGACATCAGGCCTATGAAGACAGGCCGCTGCCGATTGGCTGGGGGCAGACGATTTCCCAGCCGTATATTATCGCTCTCATGACGGAAGAGCTGGAACTGAACGGAAGTGAGAAAGTGCTGGAGCTTGGTACCGGCAGCGGCTATCAGACGGCTATTCTCGCCGAGTTAGCCGGGAGTGTGATATCGGTGGAGCGCGTGCCCCAATTAGCTGAGTCCGCCCGGAAGGTGCTGGATAAGCTGGGATATACCAATATTGAGATACATCCCGCCGGGGAAACCCTGGGCTGGAAACAAGGTACGCCCTATGATGTCATTATGGTTACCGCCGGGGCTCCTGCAATACCCGATGACCTCCTGTCCCAGATGTCAATCGGCGGGCGTATGGTAATACCGGTAGGTTCTCGTTATACGCAAGAACTATGCAAGGTAACCAGACGGAAGGACAAGAATCTGGTCGAAAAGCTGGGCGGCTGCCGCTTTGTTGCCCTGATAGGTAATAATGCCTGGGAGAATTAACAATATAACCGATATGGAGGATGACTATGGATATCCTTGAGGCTATTAAAAACAGGAGAAGCATTAGACATTATAAAGCCGATGCGGTAGATGATGAAGCCATCAATACCGTCCTCGAAGCCGCGCACTGGGCTCCTTCCTGGGGGAACGCGCAGTGCTGGCGCTTTGTAGTGGTGCGTGACCCAGAAACCAGGGTAGCAATAGCCGATACCCTGACCAAGGTGAAGGTAGATAACGATTGGGTGGAAAACGCCGCCGCTGCGGCCTTCAAGCAGGCGCCTGTAGTTATAGTGCTCTGCGCCGAACTGGGCCGGGCGGGATTCCGTTCCGATGGTACGCCGGTTACCGATAAGGCTGATTACTGGTTCATGTTTGATGCAGCCCTGGCTATGGAGAACCTGGTGCTGGCGGCGCATGCCATAGGACTGGGAACGGTAATTGTCGCCGGTTTTGATGCCAAAAAAGTGGCTCAAATCCTGGAAGTGCCAGACGATTCTACCGTGGTTACCATGACCCCGCTGGGTTTCCCCGGCCATAAAGGACAGGTCTCTCCCAGAAAAGACCTCTCTGAAGTCATTTATAGAGATAAATACGGCAAGTAGAAAGCAATATGATATAGGAGAATAAGCATGGAGTTATTTGAAGCTATAAAAAACAGGCGTAGTATCCGGAGGTACACCTCCGACCCTGTTGACGATAAGAAGATTGAGACGATACTTGAGGCCGGCCGCTGGGCGCCGTCCTGGGCCAATACGCAATGCTGGCGTTTCGTGGTGGTGCGCGACCCCCAAGTTATCACCGGGTTGGCTGATACCCTGTTTACAATCAAGATGCCAGATAAAGAGATACCCAATCCCGGCGCGGGAGCTTTTAGTACAGCGCCGGTGATAATCGTTGTCTGCGCGGAGACAGGTAAGTCCGGCGCCAAGCATGGCTCCGGTGATGGCAGTACCGAGTACGTTACCGATAAAGGCGACTGGTTTATGTTCGATACCGCTCTGGCGGTACAGAACATGGTACTGGCCGCCCACGCCCTGGGACTGGGAACGGTAATTCTCGGAGCCTTTGATGCCATTCAGGCGGAGAAAGTGCTGGGTGTCCCTGACGGTTACCGTGTGGTAACCCTGTTACCGGTGGGCGTACCTGACCATGAAGGCAAAGCGCCCCCCAGAAAAGAGCTATCCGAAATTGTCGTCAGGGACAGGTGGGGTAAGTAGCTCGAACGCGGATGATACATGTTCCCTATTACGGGTGTTAACGGCGGTTGCTTGCCGTGCTCGGTCGACTGCGAGTATAATATTATCGTACATTACTTAGATAGCAGGTGATTTCATGCAAAAATACGGACTGGATAAGGTTCATAACACTGTTTTATTGTCTCACGGAGGGGCCGGAAAAACTTCGCTGGCAGAGGCGATGCTTTTCAGCGCCGGGGCCGTCAGCCGACTGGGTAAGGTTGATGACGGGTCTTCTACCTCGGACTATGAACAGGATGAAATAAAACGCAAAATCAGTATTAATCTGTCCCTGCTGCCCTGCGAGTGGCGGGATACCAAGTTAAATATTATCGATGCTCCCGGTTATACCGATTTTATCGGAGAAGTCATGGCGGGTATGCGGGTTAGTGAGGGTGCCGTGGTCGTCATCTGCGCTGCCTCGGGAGTAGAGGTCGGCACGGAGATGGTCTGGGGATACTGCGAGGAAGCCAGGCTGCCGCGCCTGATATTCGTTAACAAGATGGACCGGGAGAACGCCGATTATTTCAAGATTGTGGAGGAAATACAGGCGAAACTCGGTAAAAAGTGTTTGCCGCTGCAGATGGCCATCGGCGCCCATACCGGCTTTGAGGGCGTGGTCGACCTGCTGAATATGAAAGCTTATACCGGCACCGATTCCAAAGAGGCGGATATACCGGAAGCGTTGCGGGCCCAGGCAGATTCTTACCGTGAGAAGCTGGTAGAGGCAATTGCCGAAATTGACGATGCTCTTATCGAGAAATACCTGGGTGGAGAAGAAATCAGCCCGGA
Source organism: Dehalococcoidales bacterium (assembly GCA_030606585.1). Classification (GTDB taxonomy): domain Bacteria; phylum Chloroflexota; class Dehalococcoidia; order Dehalococcoidales; family RBG-16-60-22; genus JAFGPF01. The sequence continues at coordinate 11,411 of JAUWGD010000003.1, forward strand.
AGAGCTTACCAGCACACTGCGCCAGGCGGTCATCAGCGGAAATATTGTGCCAATATTAGCCGGCTCGGCGCTGCAGAATGTAGCCGTTAACCGGTTGATGGATGCTATTTGCAGCTATCTGCCCGCTCCCAAGGAGCAGGAAGTAGCCGTTAGCGACGGCTCCACCGTAGAGCCGAGTGAAACGTCGCCGCTGGCTTCCCTTGTCTTTAAGACCACCGCCGACCCCTATGTCGGCAAGTTGACTTATTTCCGTGTCTATAACGGCGTTATTAAAAGCAACTCCCAGGTTTATAATGCCAAACAGAAAGCGACCGAACGTATCGGGCAGTTGTTTATGATGAGAGGCAAGACGCAGGAGCCTGTAGATGAGGTCAGTGCCGGTGACATCGGCGCCGTGGCCAAGCTAAGCGTCACCAACACCGGCGACACGATATGTACTCAGGATAAGCCCATCAACCTGACATCCATTGTTTTCCCCAAGCCTACTTTCCGTGAGGCTGTTTATCCCAAGACCAAGACCGATATTGATAAAATGGGGACAGCCCTGTCCCGCCTGTCCGAGGAAGATCCCACTTTAACGGTACACCGCGAATTGGGCACCGGCGAGACGATTCTCTCCGGTATGGGGGATACCCACCTTGCCGTGGCAGCGGAGAAAATGCAGAAAAAGTTCGGCGTAAACGTGGAACTGGCGATTCCCAAAGTACCCTACCGCGAGACAATAACCGTATCTTCCAAAGCCGAATACAAACATAGGAAACAATCCGGCGGTCACGGCCAGTACGGGCATGTCCTGCTGGCGATGGAGCCGTTGCCGGAGCGCGGTGACAATGAGTTCGGCGACAAGATTGTCGGCGGTTCGGTGCCGAAAAACTATATCCCGGCGGTGGAAAAGGGAGTCCACGAAGCGTACCAGGAGGGCGTGCTGGCCGGTTACCCGGTGGTCGGCGTAAAGACACTCCTTTATGACGGTAGCTTCCACCCGGTCGACTCATCGGAAATATGTTTCAAGATAGCCGGAGCCGGCGCTTTTAAGAAGGGAATGGACGATGGCCAGCCGATTCTTCTGGAACCGATAATGAATCTTAAGGTAACCGTTCCTAACGACCTTACCGGCGATATTATCGGCGACCTTAATACCAAGCGGGCCCGTGTACTCGGAATGAATCCTGAAGGCGGCAATAATGTTATCGATGCGCAGGTGCCCCTTGCCGAAGTCCAGCGCTATGCTATCGATTTGAAATCCATGACACAGGGACGGGCGGTCTACAGTATGAAGTTCGACCACTATGAAGAGGTGCCGGCGCAAATTACACAGAAAATTGTCGCTCAAAAACAGTCGGAAAAAGAATAGATAACCGGCAGATTTAATATTGTGAAAGCACGTGACGTTCTATGACGTATGGGGCGTCACACTTTTTATGAGGCCCTGATTTCCTGCTTCATGAAAATTATATAGCTGATGCCAAAGCAGATGGCACTGAGGCTTACCATACCGACAAGGTGAGGCCAGATAGCCAGCAGACTCTGACTCAGGCTGATTGGATTGGCTACCATAAACCTCGCCTGAGCGATGGTGATAACACCCAGGCCTTTCGCCACAGGTAAGAGAAGCACGTAGTATGCCTCCTGGAAGAGATAGCTGGGAGAAAGACGGAGAAACGTTTGTTGTAACTCGGCGCTTTGAATCTGTTCAGCCAGGGAGCTGCTCGCGGTGACAGGCGATATAGAATTGGCTATAGCCGGGCCTAACCCCAGCAATACCCAGAAAAAGTAGAATATAAGGAAGAGGGCAAGCGGCAACAGGAGAGAACCGGCCGCCCTCCGGAAAACTACGGAGAACAGCAATGAAAGGCCCATCCAGAAAGCTCCATATACAACGGATATAACGAAGTAAAGGAAGAGCCTGATGATTTCCTCCGGAGTTGGAAAAGGCACTCCAATTCCGGTCATACTGAATCCGTATGGTCTCAGGTCGAACCATATCAGGCCGAAACCGCCTACCAGCAACAGAGCTGTCCCCATCATGATGATCATGGTGACGATGCCTGCCAGGAACTTGCCGTTGATGACGCTGTCACGGTAAACGGGCTGAGCCAGGAGACGACTCAGTGTACCACCGGTACGCTCGCTGTTGATGGCATCAAACCCGAGGGCTATACCCACAATCGGAAGAATAAGACCGATTGAAAAAGTCAGTGACGGTATATTCTGATAAGACGATGTAAACAATGCCAGGAAAACGAAACCGTCGCCGGTAACCGCCCCGCTCGCTTCCAGGGTGGCGCGGAGACCCTGTTTAACCGCAAAGAGTCCAAAACCGCTGGCGACCAGTACCAGCAGAAACAGCACCAGAAAACGCATACTGTTGAAGTAATCAGCCAATTCCTTACGTATTATCGCTATCATTATGTTAACTTAGTTCTCCTGAAAATACTTCATATAAATGTCATCCAGAGAAAATTCGTGGGCCTTCATCTGTACCAGCAAGGCGTCGTTATCCACCACCGCCTTGGATATTTGTGACCGTAAATCGGAGTCGGTGCTGATCTTAAGTACAGCGCCGTCAACTTCAACCTTCTCCACGCCCTTGATTTTCTTGATTATATCTGCCAGTTCCGCTTTCGGTTCGGCTGTTTCGACTTCTATCATGAAACGGCCTCCCGCCATAGCTTCCCTGCCGAGTTCGTCGATGCTCCCCTCAATTACCATCTTACCTTTGGATAGTATCCCGACGCTCTGGCATACCCTCTGCACCTGGTACAGCTGGTGTGAGGATAGTAAAACAGTCATTCCCATCTTGGGCAGGCCGGCAATAATGTCGAGGAGATGATTGATACCGGACGGGTCCAGGCCGGAGGTAGGCTCGTCAAGGATAACCAGTTTCGGTCGTTTGATAAACACGTCGGCGATGCCCAGGCGCTGTCTCATACCGCGGGAGAATTTACCGGTGACCATGTCTCTCTCTTCGGTCAGTCCCACCATTTCCAGCACTTCGTCTATGCGGCGCTCCGCTTCCGAAGGCGCGATGTTGTTAAGGTCGGCAATGAATCTCAGGTTTTCCCTGGCGGTGAGGTTGTCATAGAAGCCGACCTCTTCGGGGAGGTAACCGACGATTCGTTTAACCTTGAGCGGTTCTCTGGTCGAATTAAAGTCGAATACCCGTACCGTGCCCGAGGCCGGTTCGGTCAGACCCAGCAGCATAAGGATAGTGGTTGTCTTTCCGGCGCCGTTGGGGCCCAGCAGGCCGAACACCTCATTCTCCCTGATATGGAAATTGAGGTGGTCAACTACCGTAACCTTACCGTACCTCTTGGTCAGGTCTTTCGTTTCTATAGCTAATTTATCAGTCATATACTATCGCCGGCCAAGCCTCATAAAGATAACAATCAAGCCGATAATCACGATAACTATAATAGCCACGCCGACCCATCCCCAGATGGTGGGCGTTTCCACGGTAACCCGGACGGATATCTTATCGGCACTAGCCTGTTCTCCGGATATGCGAAGAGTAATCATGTAATCACCGGCTACCGTTTTCGGCGGTGGTTTAATATTAACGTCGACGGTCTTCGGGTCGAATATCTCTATAAGGTCTATCTTATCCGGTTGGAAGGTTATTTCCCATCCGCTGGGCTTTTCGGAAGAAAACGTGATGTTATTCATGGTGTCGGTTCCGAAGTTCGTAACCACCAGAGAGAAAATGTTGTCCCTGCCGGCCTTGGCCTTGGTATTATAGACTTCGTTAGCGGGCACGGCGCTCAGCATGTACCTGGCAGTGATTACAGCGGTGAGGTCAATTTTACTGATAACGTCTTCGGAAACCGCTTCCAGTGTTATGGTATATTCTGCGGGTTCAGCTATCGGCCAGGTAGGAGGACTGACATTCACTTTAACGATTTTTGCAACGGGAATGTATGGTGAAGCATCTATCGCAATTGACGGTATCCTTATCGAATCATATTGCGGGTTTATGTAAGCGTTCCATCCGGAAGGCAGAGTGGTATTCAGGTCAAAAACCCGGTCTATTAGCCCCCAGTACTCGATCTTTACATTATACTGAAAGCTACCCGTAGCAATGGCTTCCAGTTCGGGAAACTCGGTGGATAGGTTTATGCTATCTTTAAATTCTACCTCCTCCTCTTCTTCAGAAATAGGTACTGCCTGAGGAGTATCATCGGATATCGGCTCGGGTATCGGGGTGGTATCGGTAGTATTGTCCGTAGCGTTGTCCGTAGCATTATCTGTAGTAGACTGTTCCCCGTCCTGTGCCAGCATAACCGCCGGTAGAGAGAAAACCATTAGTGCCATTACCAGGAGAATGAGAAGAGAGATAAACCTCGCATTTTTCATCGTTTTACCACCTCACAAACTAGTTTCTGCTGAATAACTATTAATACAACCACGTATTATAGCAAAACGTTGTTATTCGTTCAAGGCGCCTATAAGCGTTCAAGGCATCTGTAACCGTCGATGCAGGAAGAATCGCTGTATCATGAAGCCAGAAGCTCTTTTACCTTTTCATTGAAAGCCGGAAGCACCTTCTTCCAGTCGCCCACAACGCCGAAGCGTGCCTGACGGAATATATTAGCTTCCGCGTCTTTATTAATCGCGACAATTGTCTTGGAGCCGGAACAGCCGCTCATGTGCTGACTTGAGCCGGATATGGCTATGGCGAAATAGAGTTCCGGGGCGATTATTTTCCCGGTAAGGCCTACCTGTATGGTATCCGGTACCCAGTTATTGTCGCAGGGCGGGCGGCTGGCGCCCACCGCGCCCTTGAGCATTTTCGCCAGTTCTTCCAGTTGCTGAAATCCCTCACCGCTACCGATACCTCTGCCTCCGGCTACCACTACCTCGGCATCTTCGATTTTAATACCGGCAACCTCTTCCACAACTTTATCCAGAATCCTGGTTCTGATGTCCGATGCCTGCAGGTCTGCGGCGATACTGGTAATTTCACCCTTTCTTGAGGCGTCCGGCTCGAGGGCGGTCATTGCTTTGGTACGTATCGTAACCATCTGGGGGTTGGTTTCGCTGGTAAATACCGCCTGGGCGTTGCCGCCGTAGACGGGCTTGGTTTGCAGCAGACGCTTCGAGGCCGGGTCGATAGCCAGGTCGACGCAATCCATGGTAACAGCAACTCCGAGCCTGAAAGCCAGTCTGGGGGCCAGGTCGCGCCCGCAATCGTTTTGCCCCATAATGAGAACCTGGGGTGCTATTTGACCGATTACCTTCTCCATGACGTTTACATAGGCGTCCGCCTGGTAGTCTTTGAGCAGAGTGTCGTCAACCACGTAAGCCCTGTCGGCGCCGTGTGCAATGGCCTGCTGGGCCAGGTTGCCGATGTTACTGCCAACCAGTACTGCCGCCAGCTCCTGTCCGAGTTCGTCGGCCAGCTTTCTGCCTATGCCCAGTCCTTCCGCGGCAATCGGCAGCATTTTATCATCTTTAACTTCACAATAAACGGCTATTCCTTTATTCTCGGCCATATCCTTAATCTCCCTTATAATAAGTCAGAATTGTTAAATAATTGTTAATCCGGTTTACAGTATCTTGGCTTCCCTCATTTTCAGGGCCAGGTTTGCCGCCGCTTCTTCGGCGCTGTCGCCTTCGGCGAATTCACATTTGCCTTCGTATACCGGCTGGAACAGCTTATTCACCCTGGTGCGGTTGCCGGCGGCGCCTACCTTGGAAGCGTCGATACTGATATCGGCTGGTTTCCAGATAACCGGCTCTATCTTCTTGGCGGTCATGATTCCCTTAATGGTCGGGTAGCGCGGCTCACCGATTTCATTGCTGATGGTAATTATCGCGGGGGTAGATACTTCTATAACATCGTACCCATCGGAGGTTACCCTCTCTACCCTAGCAGAGCCATCGGCGACATCGATTTTACGTGCTAACGTCACGCACGGCAGCCCCAATATTTCGGCAATGCCGGGGCCGGTCTGGCCGGCGTTGGTATCTGAGGCTTCACGACCGCACAGGATAAGGTCGTATTCTCCGTTTTTCCGGATGGCTGCTGCTAAGGCAGTGGCCGTTGACCAGCTGTCGCCATCGATGTAGGCTTCGTCATCCAGCAGGATAAGCTCATCGGCGCCCATGGCCAGCGGTTTCTTCACTACTTCCCGCGATAGCTTGGCGCCCAGGCTGATAACCGTGATTTTACCGCCTTTGGCCTCTTTAACTTTCAGAGCTGCCTCTATCGCGAACTCCCCGTAAGGGTCGATTACCGGGGGCACGCCGCGCATTTCGGCTTTATTGGTGGCGGCATCTATTTTGAAAATGCTCGGAGGGGCCTCGGGGTCGATGACCTGTTTGACACAAACGATTATATTCATTTGCACAATGCTCTCTTTCCAGAAATTATATAGATAAGCGGGTAAAAGAAAAACCAAGACTAATTTAGCATTATATACGACTTAATGTCAAACGCAGGCTGACGGCGCGTTCGATGCCGGCCAGATCGGATTCGACTTCTAACCGGGAAGACGGGTAAATTTCCTGTAAAAGGTCGGTTATAGCTTCTGCCTGCCCCTGCCCTATCTCCAGAAGAATAAAGCCATTGTCGCGTAGTTTGGTGCCTGCCTGGCGGCACAGAAATCTTATCCTGTCCAGTCCGTCTTCCCCGCCGTTTAGTGCCAGCGGCGGCTCGAAACTCAACGTTCCATTGGCGGTTAAATCGGCTTCTCTGACATAAGGCAGGTTGGCTATTATCAAATCGACCGGCTCAGGTAATGGTTCCAGCATATCGCCGTTTAAAAACACGATTCTGTCAGCCACGCCGTTTTTTTTACAGTTATATCGGGCGACCGCCAGAGCCGGTTTAGAGACATCGCTGGCGTAGATGGTCACTTCCGGGAGATTTACAGCCAGACTGACAGCGATAGCGCCGCAGCCGGTGCCGATATCGGCAATCCTGGTTATGGTGTGGTTCTCAGCCAGGTGTATAGCTTTCTCAACCAGCAATTCGGTCTCCGGTCGCGGGATAAGAACGTTACGGTCGACCCGGAAATCCAGGCCGTAGAACTCGCGGTGTCCGGTGATATAGGCGGACGGCTCTCCATTTATACGACGTTCCAGCAGTTTGCTCAGGGTTTTTTCATATGATGGAGTTAAATCCCGGTCGAGGTCGGCATAAAGCTGAACGCGGTCTATCCCCAGTGCGTGTCTTAAGAGAATTTCGCCTTCCAGTGAAGCGTCATCGATATTATTGTCCGCCAGAATCCCGCGGGCAAAAGCTAAAGCCTGTCGGCGGTTCACACTGTCTGTCCCTCGAGTTGTTCGGTCTGCTCGGCAGTTGTCAGGGCGTCAATAAGCTCGTCCAACTCGGCTTCCTTGCCTTCCATGAACTTGGGCAGGTTATGGACGTTGAGGTTAATGCGATGGTCCGTAATGCGGTCCTGCGGGTAGTTATAAGTCCTTATCTTCTCGACGCGCTCGCCCTTGCCGACCTGTGAACGCCTGTCGGACGTTATCTGCTCTTCCTGTTTACGCCGCTCGATATCAAGGAGGCGTGTGCGGAGCACGGACATGGCTTTTACCTTATTTTGAAGCTGCGAGCGTTCATCCTGGCAGACGACGACCATTCCCGTGGGCAGGTGCGTCATTCGAATGGCCGTGGCGACCTTGTTCACGTTCTGTCCCCCGGCGCCTCCGCTGTGAAAAACGTCAATCTTGAGGTCGTCGGGATTAACTTCGATATCCACTTCCTCGGCTTTGGGCAGGACGGCCACGGTAGCCGTAGAAGTGTGGATTCTGCCGGAGGACTCGGTGACCGGCACGCGCTGGACGCGGTGGACGCCGCTCTCGTATTTCAGGCGACTGTAAGCGCCCGTGCCTTTTACCTCGAAGATTATCTCCTTAAAGCCCCCGATACCACTCTCGCTCATGCTGAGGATATCGGCGTTCCAGTTACGAGCCTGGGCGTAGCGACTGTACATGCGGAACAGGTCTGCGGCGAAGAGGGCCGCCTCGTTACCCCCCGTCCCCGCCCGGATTTCCATGATGATATCCTTTTCGTCATTGGGGTCTCTGGGCAGCAACGCCAGCCTGAGCGTCTCCGTCAGCTCCTTCAGTTGCGTTTGCAGGGACTCGATTTCCTGCTTGGCCAGGTTCGCCATCTCCCCGTCGATGTCGTCGTTCAGCATCGCTCTGGTCTCTCCCAGAGACTTCTGTGCATCTTTGTATTTTCGGTAAGTCGTTACGGTATTTTCGATAGACGCCCTCTCCTGTGCCAGCGCCTGCAACCGGTTGAGGTCGGTCGCTACCTCGGGCCGGGCCATCTTCTCGTTAAGCTCTTCGTAACGCTTCTCGATTTTTTCAAGTTGTTCCATCATTTTCTAATTTTCCCTCAATAGTATTATAGCATAGCGCCAGATAGCGTCCCAAGCTGAGCAAATTGACAATTTATCCTGAAATAATCTATAATCAAGCGTGTTTCATGCCTGCAAACGGCAACCGTGAGATGTACTTCATTGATACAGGTTCGTATTCGTTTAATTCCATCTTTTTAAGATATACGAGATAGAAGGAGCTGATATTATGACCATAACGGAAATACTCGCCAGAAATGCCAGATTAACTCCTGATGCAATAGCGCTGGTGGAGATAACTCCGAGCAAGAATCTGAGGAAAGAAACCACCTGGAAAGAGTTTGACGACAACGCCAACCGATTCGCCAATGCCCTCATCGCCAGGGGTGTTAAGAAGGGCGATGTCGTCGCCCACCTGATGATGAACTCCACAAAATGGCTTGAAGCCTATTTCGGCATACTGAAGACCGGTGCCATGGCGGCGCCTCTCAACTTCAGGTTCATCAGTCGCCAGATTAAGTACTGTATTGATATTGCCGAGCCTAAAGTTATGATACTCGACCAGGACTTTACCGACCGTGTCGAGGAAATCCGCGGGGAGATGCCGACGATTAAGCATTATATATTCGTGGGAGATAACCTGCCGAAGGGTATGGAGACCTACGATGATGTAATCGCCAATTCCTCACCGGTGCCGCCGGATATCGAACTGAGCGGTGAAGATGAAGCCGGACTTTACTTTACCTCCGGCACCACCGGCGACCCTAAAGCCACCTGTCTCTGCCATCGCAGTCTGGAACATACCGCCGTCAACGAAAATTTCTCCCATCGTGAGACCCGGGGAGACTGTTTCCTTCTTATCCAGCCGCTATACCATACCGGCGGTAAAATGCACTGGTTCGGCAGTCTGATTGCCGGCGCCCGGGCCGTCATGACAACCGGCGGCGAGAGGGTTACGGCCCAGCTCATACTGGATACTATCAACAAGGAAAAAATAACGATATGTATGCTGCTGGTACCCTGGTTGCAGGACATCGTAACTGCTCTTGAAAGAGACGATTTGAAACTTTCGGATTATGACGTGAGTTCCCTGCGGCTCGTACACTCCGGCGCTCAGCCTATTCCGCCGGTACTCGTGCGGCGTTTTATTAAATATTTCCCGAATATTGAGTACGAAGAGAACTACGGCCTTACCGAAACGGCGGGACCCTGCATGCACCTCGGTCTGGAGAATTACCATAAGCTCGGTTCTTTCGGATATCCGCGGATTAACATAGACGCGCGGGTTGTTGACGAGAACGGTAATGACGTTCCGGCGGGAGGCGTCGGCGAGATGATTATGAAGGGCGCTAATATCATGAAATGCTACTATAAGAATCCCGAAAAAACCGCCGAGACTCTCCGGAACGGATGGCTTTACACCGGTGACCTCGTCAGGCAGGACGAGGATGGGTTTATCTCCTATATCGACAGGAAGAAAGACCTGATAATCAGCGGCGGCGAGAATATCTTCCCCGTCGACCTGGAAGCAGCCCTCATCGGCCAGCCTAAGGTCAAGGACGTGGCTATCATAGGTATCCCGGATGACAGATACGGCGAGGTGGTTGCCGCTGTAGTCCAGCCCAAGGATGGCGTTGACCTGTCCGAGGAAGAAATGAGGGCTTACTACGAACCCCAGTTGCCCAAGTACGCCTGGCCCAGGATTATTATCTTCGGTGACGTGCCACGCAATCCTACCGGTAAGATTGAAAAACCCAAGCTGAGGGAGCGCTATGCCGACGTGAGGTGGAATCCCAAGAGATAATATTAGAGTATTCGAAAAGGAGTATAAACACATGGATTTCAAAGATTGTGTTGATTTTGCCAACGAGAACAAGACCTGTTACCTGGCTACCGTGGATGGCGACCAGCCGCGGGTCAGGGCTATGGGCATGCATTATGCCGATGACACGGGGTTCTATTTCAATACGGAATCTACAAAAGCTCTGGCTAAACAGCTGGAGAAAAACCAGAAGGTAGAGGTATGCTTTTTCGCCCAGGGCAAGGTATTGAGAATCTCCGGTAAGATAGAGTATATCGATGACATCGCCATCAGGAAGAGGTTTTATGAGGAAAGGGGTTTTCTTAAAGAGATAGGTGTCAAGAACCCGGAAGACCCTTTCCTGGTAGTGTTTGCCCTGCGTAAGGGAGAGGCTTTTATCTGGACATTTGCCGATAACCTGAAAGAGGCCGATTTACCCAGAATCAAATTTGGGGAATAATAACCCTCATTCACACGACTTCGACCAGTTCCTCCATTTTTATGGGGCGAACTCGATGGATATCACCGACTTCGATGCCGTGGTCGAGATGTCACTGGGTGAGGAAGGCGAAAAACACGTAATCGCCGAGCCTGCCGTTCTTCACATACCCAAGGACACCATACACTGTCCACTCACAACTTTAAGGTCGTCAATAAGCCGGTAATATTCATGAATGTAGCCCTGACGCCGCAGTATGTCATGGGTCCCGCCGGGAACTCCGCCACCACCCCCCACTTAAGCCGTAAAGTAACAACGATATAGTTATTGACAAAATATCACATCCGACTATAATTATAATACAAAATAACCACTCATGGAGGAGGTATCAATATGTATGCATCACTTTTCACAATTAAAACCGCACCCGGTAACCGCGCCGAGGCTGAAGGGCTGGCCGATGAAATGTATCCCATTCTTAAAGGTATGAAGGGCTTCAAGAGCGTAGTATATTTTGGCGATCCTGATAACGATGAATATTACTCTCTTTATACATGGGAAACAAAAGAGGACCTGGAAGCTGCATACAATTTGATACTGCCTAAATTGGAGGAGATGGTTGTCCCATTTGTTATTGAGCCACCAGTTCGAAAGGTATATGAGGTCTACGAACCGAAAACTTAAACCGGTGTTATACAAAACTCACACGTAAATCTATGATAACTAGATTTTTTAGTTTCTCACACCCCTGGGTTTGTTAAGCTCTGGACAACACGCTCAATATCGTATATAATTCATAGGTGACCGTGGTCGTAAATGACTTAGTGGCGTAGAGCAGGAGTCACTGTAACCCTGCTCTATCATTTTTTTAATCAATATTCAAAACGAGCCGGGCGGGTGATGTTTCCGGTTATACGGAAGACTCGCCGGGAAGTATAGAAAACACAATACTTGAGCAAATTCTGCTCTACTAGAAAAGGGGGAATATGCTACCAGGAATATTTTGGATTGTACCTGCGGCAGGGGTATTAACGATTATCTTTGCCGTGGTACTTGCCAGGAACGTACTCAAGCGTCCCACGGGGACGCCTAAAATGAAAGAAATCGGCGATATCATCTTCCAGGGTGCCTGGGCGTTCCTCAAACGCCAGTACACGACCATTACCATATACTCGGTGGTTATTGCCGCCGTTATAGGTGTTCTGGTGGGCGTGCTGGGTGGCACCGAGGTGGAGGGCCTCAGCGCGCTTGATATCGGCTGGCGTACGGCGGTCGCCTTCCTTGTGGGTGCTTTCTGCTCCGGACTGGCCGGCTTCATCGGCATGTACATCGCGGTGAAATCGAACGTTCGCTGTGCCGCCGCCGCTCAGAAAAGTCTTACGGAGGCTGTTAATGTCGCCCTTCGCGGCGGCGCCGTCTCCGGATTCCTTATCACCGCTCTGAGTCTCATCGGTGTTACCGTTATCTTCTTTGCCTATGGCGGAAATACCACCCCGGAAATTTCACCCCACTTAATCGTCGGCTTCGGCTTTGGCGCCAGTTTCGTGGCGCTTTTCGCCCAGCTCGGCGGTGGTATCTATACCAAGGCGGCTGATGTCGGTGCCGACCTTGTGGGAAAGATAGAGTCCGGAATTCCGGAAGATGACCCGCGTAACCCTGCCGTTATTGCCGACCTTGTCGGCGATAATGTCGGCGACTGCGCCGGACGTGGCGCCGACCTTTTCGAGTCCACCGCCGCCGAGAACATCGGAGCGATGATACTCGGTATCGCGGCTTATCTCGCCACGGATAACATAGCCTGGATATTGTTCCCGCTCTGCGTCCGTGGATTCGGTATGATAGCCAGCATGATAGGCCTGTTCTGCGTGAAGGCTAAAGAGAACGAGAACGCCATGGACGCCCTCAACCGCGGCTACTTCGTAGCTATCGGTTTCTCCGTTATCGGTCTGGCCGTTACCGTTTATTTCATGCTGGACAACTGGTGGCTCTTCGGGGCCGGTATGATTGGCATCATCGCCAGCATTGCCATCGTGTTCATTACCCAGTACTATACCGAGGCACGTTACCGGCCGGTACAGGATATCGCGGAAGCGTCTAAGACCGGCCCAGCTACCAATATAATTATGGGAATGTCGGTAGGTCTTTCGACCACTTTCGCCACCGCGATCGTTATCGGCGGCGCTCTCCTGTTATCTTTCTGGATGGGTGATATGAGCAGTGTCCACGGTGGCGGTGCCTTCGGTACGGCGGTAGCCACAATGGGAATGCTGATGACCTGCCCTTATGTCCTGTCCATGGATACCTTCGGCCCCATTACCGATAACGCCAACGGCATCAACCAGATGGCCGGCGTCGGACCTGAAGTCCGCAAGGTGACCGACCGCCTGGATGCCGTGGGCAACACCACCAAGGCCCTGACCAAGGGCTACGCCATGGTTTCGGCCGGTCTGGCCGCCTTCCTTCTCTTCCAGGCCTACCTGGACCGGGTTTCCTTCATCAAGTACGGCGAGAGCGGTCTGTATAATATCGTTGACATTGCCCGTATCGAGGTCTTCGTCGGCGCCCTGCTGGCGGTTATGATTGTCTATCTCTTCAGCTCCTGGGCTATCAAGGCGGTGGGCAGGACCGCCTCCAAGATTATCGAGGAAGTCCGCCGCCAGTTCCGGGCCGACCCCGGGATTCTGGCCGGTACCAGTAAGCCCGACTATGCACGGGCGGTGGATATCACCACCCGCGCGGGCTTAAGGGAAATGATTGCCCCCGGTCTGCTGGCGGTGCTGGGGCCGATTATCATCGGCGTTGTCTTCCGCTTCATCCCCGGCTATGACGCCGCCATGGCGGTGGCCGCGGTGCTGATGGTGGGCACTATCGGCGGCATTATGATGGCTTCCTATATGAACAACGGCGGCGGCGCCTGGGATAACGCCAAGAAGATGATAGAGGACGGCCAGCTTAAAGATGACGAGGGCAACGTTATTGGTAAGGGGAGCTTCGCCCATCAGGCGGCGGTGGTCGGCGACACCGTGGGCGACCCGCTTAAAGACACCGCCGGGCCTTCACTGCACGTGCTGGTCAAGCTGCTGGCCACTGTAACCCTGGTGATGTGCCCGCTGTTTGTCGTCGTATAATCAGCTAGCGATAAAATTAATCCCCCTCTTCTCTGTACGGGAGGAGGGGGATTTTTGTTTGGGGGTGGGTCAGGGGTAAATGGCCGGCGCCTCCAGCCCCATAGTCTCTGGCAGGCCCAGCATCAGGTTCATGTTCTGGATGGCCTGGCCGGCCGCCCCTTTGACCAGGTTATCAATGGCGCTGATAACCACCAGTTTGCCTGTCCGCTGGTCAAGGGTGGGGTAGACCAGACATAGGTTGCTGCCCCAGGTTTGCTTGGTGTGGGGTGGGGAGTCGGCTACCCGGACGAAGGGCGCATCTTTATAGAAGTCCCGATAGAGCTTTCTTATTTCCTCTACGTCCTTTTTGCCTGAAGCCAGCGGGGCATAACAGGTGGTTAAGATGCCCCGGGTCATGGGTACCAGGTGGGGGACAAAGGTTACCGCCGGCAGCAGCTCCGGTTTAAGCAGCGTTAGCTCCTGGGTGATTTCGGGGAGGTGGCGATGTCCCTCCAGGGCGTAGGCGCTGACATCTTCGTTGGCTTCCGAGAAGTGGGTGGGCAGGCTCAAGGTCCGGCCGGCACCGGAGACGCCCGATTTGCTGTCGATAACGATATCGGCTTCAATCAGTTGCGCCTTCACCGCCGGGGCCAGAGCCAGAATCGCCCCGGTGGGGTAGCAGCCGGGGTTGGCTACCAGCTGTGCCGCAGCAATCTGGGAACGGTGCAGCTCGGGGAGCCCGTAGACCGCCTCTGTCAGTAGCTGGGGGGTGGGGTGGCTAAAGCCGTACCAGCGCTGGTATTCGGAGGCATCCTTCAGCCTGAAATCGGCGCTGATATCAACCACCTTGATGCCCTTCTCCAGCAGGGGGATGACCTCTTTAGCGCTCTCCTTGTGGGGCATGGCCGAAAAGACCAGCTCCACATCCCCCGGTTTGGCTTCAATGGTCAGCTTGATGTCCGCCAGGTGGGGGAAGACCTCGCTTAAGCTTTGCCCGGCGGCGCTCCGCCCGGTGACTGAAGCCAGCTCTACCTCCGGGTGCTGATGCAGCAGTCTTGCCAGCTCGACGCCGGCATATCCGGTAACATTGATAATTCCAACCTTTATTTTATCCATCTTTCACTTGACTTTGACTTAAAGTATATCACAAGCTTGCCTCAAATTTATACTACCTTGCCCTCCCTGAGCCCGCTCAGGATAAGCCGAATCTCGGGGCCGGAGACGCCGAACCGGTGCAGGGTGTGGCGGGTTATCTCCAGCCCGACCTCAAACTCGGGGCGGACTATCTCCGAGACGCCGATGCCTTTGAGCAGTTCGGCATCAACATCACGGTGAACACGGGCGACAATATCCAGCCTGGGGTTGATGCGTAGGGCGTTTCTGGTGGCCAGTTCTACACTGATGAAATCGTGGAAGGTGCAGATGAGAACGCGCGCCTTGTCCAGCTGGGCGTGGGCCAGTATCTCGGGGTTGCCGGCATCCCCGTAGATACAGGGAATCTCCCTGGCATGCAGCGCTGAGATGACCTGGGGGTCGAGGTCAATCACCAGGTAGGAGAGGTTACGTCGCTCCAGAACCCGTGCCAGGCTGCTGCCAACCCGACCGTGACCGCAGATTACAGCGTGCCCCGATAGCTCCCATCGCCTGCTCGGCCCGCCCGGGTCAGGCCGTCTGGCTACTAGTCGGCCAAATCTTTCTCCCTGGCTGAGGCGCCGATAAAGGAAGGAGGCAAAGCTCAGGGCAAAAGGGGTCAGCAGCATGGTGATGATGGCGCTGGTCACGGTCAGGGAGTAAAGATACGAGGAGATGATGCCGGCTTCCATGCCCATCCCGGCCAGAACAAAGCTGAACTCCCCTATCTGTATTAGTCCCATACCGACAAATAGTGCTGTCTTGGGGCTATAGCCAAAAGACCACGGGATAACCGAGCAGATAATAAATTTAGCCACAATTATGACCGCTACCACCACGGCGACAACGGCTAGATTCTCCACCACAAAATGTGGGTTGACCAGCATACCAAGGGAAACAAAAAAGAGGGCGCCGAAGGTATCACGTAGGGGGACAATATCAGCAAAAGCCTGACGGGCGAAGGCAGACTGACCGATTAGTAACCCGGCAATAAAAGCGCCAACGGCGGCGGATAAGCCGAAGAAGTAAGCGCCAAGAGCTGCTACCAGACACAGGGCGACTACAGTGAGCAGAAATAGCTCCCTAGAACCTCCCCCTGCCACCCGTCCCAGTAGCCAGGGTAGTCCCCACATTCCCAGAACCAGCATCACGGCAATAAAAAGCACTGCCTTGAGGGTGGCTATTCCCAGAGGCAACCACAGTTCCCCGCCAGCCCCACCCATGGCGGGCAAGATTATCATCAGGGGCACTAGGCTTAAGTCCTGCACCAGCAGAATGCCAATCATTACCCGACCGTGCCCAGAGTCAAGCTCCCCCCGCTCCATAAGGGTTTTAAGCACAATCATAGTGCTACTAAGGGCAATGAGAAAGCCAAAGAAGATAGCTTCAAGCATCTCCCAGCCCAGCAGCTTGCCCAAAGCTAAGCCTACCGCTGCCGTAAGCAATATCTGAGCTATGCCACCTAAAATGGCCACCTTGCCCATTCGCTTGAGTTCACTCAAAGAGAACTCAAGCCCTAAGGTGAACAGGAGAAGGATTACCCCGATGGTAGCTAAAGTATGGATTGTCTCTAGATCATGAACCAAGCCAAAACCATAGGGACCGACAGCAATACCACCTACAAGAAAACCCAAAATGATGGGCAACCTCAGTCGGCGGGCTAGCATACCCCCGGCTATGGCCACGGCTAAGACAATGATTAGGTCGAGACCCAGTCCCAGTTCCCCCATAGTTACCGCCTTGATTGACCAGAACTACCTGACTACCTCATTTTAGCATAGAAATTCAGCCAAGAGCAGTGGCCGAAACTACTTGCTAAGGGCATTAAACTGTGCTATTATCAATCCTGCCAATTTACCAGACCGAGGTGGAGGAAATGGCTAAGAAGGAACAAGTGCCTAAGATTTATTTTCTTGATGTCACCAACCGTGACGGAGTGCAGACCGCCAAGCTTGGCTTATCCAAGCTGGAAAAGACCATAATAAACATCTACCTCAATGAAATGGGGGTCTTCCAGTCCGAGTTCGGCTTCCCGACTACCCGGCACGAGGCTCGCTACCTGGAGGCTAACCTGGAGCTGGCGGAGACGGGGGTGCTTAAACCTATCCGTCTGGAAGGGTGGATAAGGGCTATCGTTGGTGACGTCAAGACGGCCTTTAAGTTCGTGCCCAATATCAAGCACCTTAACCTGTCTATTTCAACCTCGGAGCAGATGCTGAAGGGTAAGTTCCGGGGCAAGAAAAGCGGAGACGACATCATAAAAGAGATGACCGACGCCGTTGATGCCGCCAAGGCTCTGGGCGCCGAGAGCATCGGGGTTAATGCCGAGGACGCCTCTAGGACCGACCTGAGTTTTCTGGTAAAGTTCGGGCTGGCCGCCAAGGAGCACGGGGCGGCTAGACTGCGCTACTGTGATACCCTGGGCTATGATAACCCCTTCACCATATATGACACGATGAAAGCACTGGCGGAAAATGTCATTATGCCCCTTGAGGTGCATTGCCACGGCGACCTGGGGATGGCGGTGGCTAACTCTCTGGCCGGGGCTAAGGGGTCTGTTGACGGCGGTCAGGATGCTTATATCAATACCACCATCAACGGCATCGGGGAAAGGGCCGGCAATGCCGACCTGGTCGCCCTGGCGCTGGCGGTGACTAAGTCCAAGGGGTTTGCCAAGAAGTATCAGCTGGGTAGTCCCATAAAATTAATTCATGCGGCTAAAATAGCCGAGTTTGCCAGCTATGCTTTTGGCGTACCCATCCCGCTGAACCAGCCCGGCGTTGGTGCCAACGCCTTCGCCCATGCCTCCGGTATCCACGCTGACGGCGTGCTCAAAGACCCGGAAAATTATGAGCTTTACAGCTACAAGGAGCTGGGGCGGGGTACGCCCAAGTTCGTGGAGACAGGCCGGGAGATTATCTCCGGGCAGTATAGCGGCGTAGCCGGATTCCGGCACTTGATGGGCAAAATGAACGTGTCTTTTGCCTCTAGAGATGAAGCCGCCGATATCCTGGAGCTGGTAAGATACGCCAATGTTCAATCGCATAAGCCTCTGGTTGAAGACGAACTGTTGTTTATCGCTAAGCACCCCCAGATTGCCCAGAAGGTGTTAACCCAAACCCCTCTGGTGCTGGAAACGATGTAACTAGGCTTATCAACGCTTAAGGGGCTGTTATATGACAGCCTCTTTTCATCGATAGGCAAGGCGCAGGTCACTGAAATGGCTGAGCAACCGTCCGGCATGAACCTGAAAGCCATCGGTATCGTCAGGAACGACGTCAAGCAGCCGGTAAGGCATGGCTGGAGAGAGGTCGTTTCCGATATCGTGGTCGATAGCAATTTGGCCGAAGCCCTGGATGGATTGGACGAGTTTTCCCATATCATCATACTTTACTGGATGCACCGGCTTACCCCCGGGCGGAAACTGCCGCTCAAAGTCCACCCCATGGGCAAGCCGGAGCTGCCCCTGATGGGCCGATTCGCCACCCGCTCGCCCAGCCGCCCCAATCCGGTGGGGCAGGCCACGGTCAGGCTCCTGGAGCGGCGGGGTAATACCCTTAAAGTCAAGGGGCTTGACGCCATTGACGGCACCCCGGTAATCGATATCAAGCCCTATATCCCCGGCTACGATTCAGCCACTGGCGCTAAAGCACCCCGATGGACGACCAATCACTAGGGCAGGCCTTAATCGATATCTACCGCCGACTGCTGGACCGCTTCGGCCCCCAGCACTGGTGGCCGGCGGAAGAGCCTTTCGAGGTAATCGTCGGGGCTATCCTCACCCAGTCCGCCGCCTGGGGCAACGTGGAGAAGGCTATCGCCAATCTAAAGCGAGCCGAGGCCCTGCCGCCAAAGAAACTGCGCCAGCTCCCTCTCTCCCGGCTGGCCAAGCTGGTTCACCCCTGCGGTTACTATAACGCCAAGGCGCTCAAGCTAAAGTCCTTCGCCTTCTGGCTGGGCAACCACTACGCTGACGACCTGAACCGGTTGTTCGCCAATAATACCGACGACCTGCGCCAGCAGCTGCTTTCCGTACACGGCATCGGGCGGGAGACCGCCGATTCTATATCGCTTTATGCCGCCGGCAAGCCCGTCTTTGTCATCGATGCCTACACCCGCCGCATACTCAGCCGTATCGGCCTGGCTCCAGAAAAGGATAGCTATACCGGCTATCAGGCGTTTTTCATGGAGCACCTGCCGGCTGATACCGAGCTGTTCAATGAATACCACGCCCTGCTGGTTCACCTGGGCAAGGATGTCTGCCGCCGCCGCCCCCTCTGCCCCCAGTGCTGCCTTAACGATATGTGCCAGTTGGCGGCGGTAAACCCCTCCCTGTAACTCCACCACTTTTAAACCGTTGTTTTGCGTCCCACCCACCCGCCCAATAGGGGTTACCCTCTTTTCACTCTCACTTCTGAGGGGAGAAGGGGGACTAATATTTCTCCCACATGGGGGGTGGGGCAGAGAGTTTTAGAGGCGAAGCCTACGAGGGTGGGTTAGGGTGGGAAGAAAAAGAACTGCTAAAAGGGGGAGGGGTTAATAGTAAATCTTGACGCCAGTCTAAGCGTTAGTTAAGATTGGGGGGTGGGGGAATTCTATGCCTTATTCCACAATCAGCTACACCACTAAAGACCACGTCGCCGCTATAACCCTCAACCGCCCTGAAGCCGGTAACCGCCTCAACCTGGAGCTGGCTCAGGAGCTGGCAGAGGTCTGCCGCCGCATCAACCGGGACGAGGCGGTTTATGTCGTTATCCTTAGCGGAGCCGGGGATAAAGCCTTCTGTGAGGGCGGCGAGGTGGAGAAATCGGTCAAGTTCTGCAGCGCTGCTGTAGCCGCTATTGAAAAGCCGGTTATCGCCGCCATAAACGGCGACGCCCTGGGACCGGGGCTGGAGCTGGCCTTAAGCTGTGACATCAGGCTGGCTGCGGATAAAGCCAGACTCGGCTTTCCCGAGGTGGCTAAAGGGCTCATCCCGGCTGAGGGGGGCACCCAAAGGCTGCCGCGTATCGTGGGGAGGGGTAAAGCTTTAGAGATGATCCTTACCGCCGAGACTATCACCGCCAGTGAGGCGCTTGAAATCGGGCTGGTGAGCAAGATAGTGCCCCGGAAAGAGCTATTAGCCGAGGCCGAGGCCTTAGCCAGAGATATAGCCGCCAAGGGGCCGATTGCCATCCGGTTTATCAAGGAGGCGGTAAATAAGGGGCTTGATTTAACCCTGGAGCAGGGGCTGCGGTTAGAGGCTGACCTCTATTTCCTGCTCCATACCACCGCCGATAGAACGGAAGGCATTACCGCCTTTCTGGAGAAGCGAAAGCCGAAGTTTAAGGGAGAATAGCCTCTGGTTGAAGCCTCTATAGGATAGGAGGTTTAAGGGGGACGGAGTCCCCCTAGCTTAACTCCTTCCCCCTCTCCAAGAGTGGAGAGGAGGATACAGGGGGTGAGGTTGATAAACAAAGCAAATGAGTGATTTTGAGACGATTATCTACCAAAAGAAGGCTAACATCGCCTATGTCACCCTCAACCGACCTCATGCCCTGAACGCCTACAACCTCAAGATGAGGGACGAGCTCTACCAGGTGCTGGGGGCCATCAGGGACGACGCCGATGTCAGGGTAGCTATATTCCGGGGAGCCGGGGAAAGGGCCTTCTGCGCCGGCGC
>JAUWGD010000147.1 GCA_030606585.1 Dehalococcoidales bacterium
GGGCGTGGTCCTCATCCCGGTGACCACCGACAGCTATACCCGGGCCGGCCAGTATGAGAAGGTCGAGGATATCCTCAAGGATTGTGAAAGGACCGGCAAGCCGCTGCTGAACGGGTATCCCATCATCAACCAGGGCGTCAAGAAGACACGTAAACTCGTAGAAAGTATCGATGCCGCTTTCAGTCCCCGGGGGGCCGGCGGGGAAATCGCCATCACTTCCGGTATGACGACTGCGGAGGCGGGTATAGGATTCCTGGGTTTCGGCAGCTATTCCAAGAATATGACGATACAGGAGCTTGTCGAGAGCAGCCAGAACGGTATGAGGGTTATCGGCTGGTACGCCGACAGGGGAGTGATTTTATGCAAGGACCTCCACGGCTGGCTGCCCAGCGCTCCCTTCCCGTTGAGTATCAATATCGTTTGTATGATTATAGAGGCGGTTACGGCGGCGGAGCAGGGGCAAAAAGCCCTGTACCCGCTGGTGCACTGCATGGGGAATATGACTCAGGATTTAGCCTGGATAAAACTGGCACCGAGAATAATCAGGGAATATCTGGACATGTTTGGTTATCAGGATACCATGATAATCGGTACATGTCCCGCCCAGACGCCACTTTTCCCGGTGGCTATGGATATGGGTGGGGCTTTTGCTTACCTCTGCTACGTATCAATGGTGGGGGCATTATCAAAAAGTAATGCGGTAGACCTGAGGAGTATCGACGAAGGGGCCGGCATTCCTACTAAAGACACTAATACCGTAAGCTACCGGGCGGCGAAATGGATTTTCGACGTGGTGAGGGAACAGCAGATTGAAATCGATGTAAAAGGCATAGACACGGAACAGAGGGTAGCCGAGACCGAGATAAGAGCGATACTCGACAGAATCCTCGACCTCGGTGACGGCGATATCGTCGACGGTACGGTCAGAGCGGTCGAATCCGGCGTCCTCGATTCGCCATGGAGTCCCAACGTAAACGTTAAAGATGAAGTGCTGGGAGTAAGGGATGCCCGGGGAGCCTGCCGTTACCTCGAGTTCGGCAACCTTCCCATACCGGAGGAAATCAAGGAATTCCACCGCGGGAAAGTGGCGGAGAGGGGAAAGCTGGAGGGGAAGAAGATAGATTACCATTCCACCGTCAAGGACCTGTGGAGTCTCAGCAAAGGAAAAATCGTGGGCATACCACCCTATGACCAGTAGTATTATTAATTGACCGGATACAATGAGCCCGGAAGGAGAAGCGATGAAGAAAGCACCGACAATCATAACCGGAACAGTGGGAATGGATGCGCATGTCATCGGCACTAAAATCGTCTCTCGCGCGCTGAAAGATGCCGGGTTCAATGTCGTCGCCCTGGGTATGCAGGTATCTCCGGAGGAGTTTATCAGTGTCGCCCAGGAAACGAATGCGGATGCCATCCTGATGACCTCGCTTTACGGCATGTCCGAGCTGGACCTGAAGGGGTTTAACGAGAAACGCAAGGAAGCAGGATTGGGAGACATGCTCCTTTATATCGGTGGCAACCTGGTGATAGGCAGGTACGACCCGAAGGATGTCGAGCCGAGGTTTAAAAACCTGGGGTTCGACCGGGTCTACGCACCCGAGACGGATATCGTCACGGTGATTAAAAGCGACCTCAGGAAAGATTTAAAAGCGAAAGGTAAGATGTAGTCGGGAAACATCTGCTGTATTGATGCGCCATGGATGATATTAGACTGCTGATTGATTTCGGAAGCACTTTTACCAAGGTTGTGGCGGTTAACCTCGATAAGATTGAGGTAGTCGCGACAGCCCGCGTTCCCTCAACCGTGGAGAGTGATATTACGGTGGGGCTGGAGGAAGCCCTTCAAAAGATTGAGGTAAATACGGGCATAGGCGACCTTGAGGAGAGGGAAGCCCTGGCGTGCAGCAGTGCCGCCGGCGGTCTGCGCATGGTCTGCGCCGGTTTCGTGCCGGAGCTTACCAGCCAGGCGGCCAATCAAGCCGCGCTGGGGGCCGGGGCCAAGGTAATCGGCTGCTATTCGCACAAACTTGCGCAGCAGGAAATCGAGGAGATAGAAGCCGCTTCTCCCGATATAGTCCTGCTCTCCGGCGGCACCGATGGCGGAGACGAGAAGGTTATTATTCATAACGCTAAAATGGTCTCCCGCACCGGTCGGGCGGTAACCAATATTATCATCGCCGGTAATAAGACGGCTTACGATGAAATAAAAGCTATCCTCAGCGATAACAGCAAGAACGTTATATATACCAAGAATGTTATGCCGAAAATTGGCGTGCTGGACGTGGCTCCCTGCAACCGGGAAATCCGGGACCTTTTTATGAAGAACATCATCGAGGCTAAAGGCATCGCGCGTGCCAAGGCAGTCATCAAAGACGTTATCATGCCGACACCCTCGGCGGTGCTGGAAGCGGCTAAACTGATTGCCGGCGGATACGGAGGCGCTGCCGGGTTCGGAGAGCTTATCGTCATCGATGTCGGCGGGGCGACGACTGACGTTCACTCCATCGCCCGGGGTAAACCCACGCAGGCTGATACCATCGCCGCCGGGCTGCCCGAGCCTTACGAAAAAAGAACGGTAGAAGGAGACCTCGGCCTGAAATATAACCTGGACAGGCTAATAGAGCTTGTTAAAGGGAGAGAGACGCCGCCTGACTTCGATGTTATCGTGCAGGGATTCAACGAGGGAAAACTGCCGCAAACCGAAGAAGAGCGCGACTGCCATTTGCTGCTGTCCTGTCTCACGACCGAGGTCGCCATGAGCCGCCATGCCGGAAGGATAGAAGTGGTCTACGGGCCTACCGGAGAAAGACTGGTACAGTACGGAAAAGACCTCACCCACGTTAAAACCGTTATCGGCACGGGAGGCCCGATAGTATTTTCCGGCAAGTGCCTGGAGATACTGCAAAACGTCCTGTTCCGGGAAGAGAATCCCTTTGTTCTCAAACCTAAAAACCCCGGATTCTACGTGGATGAACAATACATTCTCTACGCGGTGGGACTTCTCAGCCAGGTAGAACCGGAGAAGGCTTTAAGCCTTGCCAGGAAGTACCTCAAACGTATATAAGTAAAGAGGGAATATGTTAAACCACCTGCGGGTACTGGATTTAACCGACGATAAAGGTTTCCTGTGCGGCAAGACACTCGCCGATTTGGGAGCCGATGTCATCAAGATTGAGAAGCCGGGCGGCGACCCCTCGCGGCAAATCGGAGGATTCTGGCATGATACTAACGACCCCGAGAAAAGCCTGTACTGGTTCGCCTATAACTCCAACAAACGGGGCATTACGCTGGATATAGAATCGACGGAAGGCCGTGAATTATTCAAAAAACTGGTCAGGACCGCCGACTTCGTTATAGAGTCGTTCCCGCCCGGCTACATGGAAGCATTAGGACTGGGCTATGCCGAACTCAGCGAGATAAACAAGGGCATTATCATGGCGTCCATTACACCCTTCGGGACGGAGGAACCCTACCGCGATTATAAAGACTCGGATATCGTGGTGATGGGCATGAGCGGAACGCTCTACCAGACCGGTGAGTCCGATGGCCCCCCGGTGCATATCAGCATGCCCCAGGCCTGCCTTCACGCCGGGCTGGACGCCGCCGTCGGCGTTATGATTGCCTATCATTACCGTGAGATGACCGGAGAAGGGCAGCATGTGGATGTATCCATGCAGCAGAGCGCGGCCTGGTTCCAGGCAAACGCCGTACCGACCTGGGAACTTAACCAGAGGAATTTAAAGCGGTCCGGAGCCTTCCGCGCCGGTATGAGCCAGAGTGTCGGCCAGCGGCAGGTCTGGCCCTGCAAAGACGGTTACGTATTCTTTAACGTCATCGGCGGCAGGACGGGGGCAAAGTCGTTGAGCGCCCTGGTGGAATGGATGGAAGCCGATGGCGGCGCTACCGATTTTCTGCGCAACATGGACTGGGACAACTTCGACATGTTCACGGTTACGAAAGAAGAAATGGATGCTATATCCAATCCGGTCGGGGATTTCTTTAAAAGCCATACGAGGAAGGAGCTCCTGGCGGGCGCTGTGCCGCGGGGCGTATCCATCGGCCCGCTGTCCAGCATGGAAGACCTGTTAAC
>JAUWGD010000210.1 GCA_030606585.1 Dehalococcoidales bacterium
AAAATAGACCCGGAACTCGCCGGGGAGATGGAGAACGTTATCAGTAACTACCTCAAGTACCTGCTGGAAAAAGAGGTAAAATCGGCTGCCTGGCTGGACACTCTCAGGGAACAGCGACTCCAGTTCAACAAGCCCCCTTTACCATAAAGCACATTTAACCTATAATAGTGATAACTCAGGCTGAGAGTATTAATCTCAGTCTTATTATTACGTACGAGCAGGTTGGATATGCCATCAAGATTAGACGATATTAACGAGCAGAGAAAAAAGACACTACAAAGACTCCGCGGCCTGGGCATTAACCCCTACCCCAACCGCTACCCGCAGACCCACACCACGCAGCAAGCGATAGCGCAGCTGGAAGAAACGGAAGCCCGGGAGACCCCGCAACGCGGCAAGGAAACGGAGCCGGTCAGCGTTGCCGGGCGGATTACAGCCATGAGAAAGATGGGTAAAAGCTCTTTCCTCGATGTCAGGGACGTTTCGGGCAAAATACAGCTTCTGCTCCAGAACTCCAATTTCAATAAAGACCAGCAGGAGCTGTTCAAAGACCTAGACATCGGCGATATCATCGGGGTCGAAGGCAAGCTGCTGCGTACCCGCACCGGCGAGCCCACTATCGCCGTCGGCGAATTCACCCTGCTTTCCAAGTCACTCCAGCCCCTGCCCGAGAAATGGCACGGATTGAGTGATACCGACAAACGGTACCGCCAGCGCTATGTCGACCTTATCGCCAACAACGAAGTCAAAGAAGTCTTCAAGGTGCGCAGTCGGGTCATTGCCTCTATCAGGCAGTTCCTCGACAAACGCGGCTTCATCGAGGTGGAAACGCCGGTACTGCATTCGTCCGCCGGGGGCGCCCTCGCCGCGCCGTTCGTAACGCACCACAATGCCCTCGACCAGGATTTATACCTGCGCATCGCCACGGAGCTTCACCTCAAGCGACTCATCGTCGGCGGGTTCGATAAGGTCTATGAAATCGGTCGTGTCTTCCGCAACGAGGGTATCTCCACCACGCACAGCCCGGAGTACACCCTGCTGGAAAGCTACGAAGCCTATGCCGACTATACCGACGTCATGGAAATGCAGGAGCAGATGATATATCACATCTGTAAGCAGGTGCTGGGGACAGCCGAGATTAAGTACGGCAATAACACTATCGACCTGAAACCACCCTGGCAGCGTATTACCCTGCGTGATGCCGTCAAGGAGTACGGCGGTATCGACTACGTCAGTTACCCCACCGCCGCCGGCTTGCGGGAAAAAATGCGCTCGCTTAATATGGAGGCCGACACCAATAAGAACTGGGCCAAGCTGGTCGATGAATTGTTGAAGACGTACGTCAGGCCAAAGCTTATACAACCCACCATCGTCTTCGACTACCCTGCTTCAATGTCGCCGCTAGCCAAGAACAAGCCCGGCAAAGAACGGGTGGTGGAACGCTTTCAGGCGGTCGCCGGCGGGCTGGAAATAGATAACGCCTACAGCGAGCTTAACGACCCCATCGAGCAGCGAGAACGCTTTCAGGAGCAAATGAAGGACCGCCACGGCGATGAAGAAGAACAGTGGACGATTGACGAGGACTACCTGACGGCGCTGGAATACGGCATGCCCCCCACCGGCGGTCTCGGCGTGGGCATCGACCGGCTGGTCATGCTGCTTACCAATCAGCAGTCCATCCGCGAGGTGATACTCTTCCCGCAGTTGAGGGAAAAACCATAAAGGGGAGTCCAGGAGGGGTGAGGTAGATATATTATGCTCGACATCAGAATTATCAGAGAAAATCCAGAAATCGTAAGGCAATCGCTGGATAATCGCCACGATAGCGCCCCCGTGGATGAAATTTTAAAGCTCGATACCCAGCGACGGCAGAAAGTCGGTGAACTGGACAACCTGCGGCAGGAGAGAAAAGCCATATCCAAAGAAAGAGAGAAAGCGCAGGAGAAAGGGCGTGCCCTCCGTGCCGAGATACAGAACAGAGAAGAAGAGGTCAGGCGAATCGATGAACAACTTGAGGACCTTCTTTTACAGGTTCCCAATATCCCCCAGCCCGATGTACCCCCCGGCAGGGACGACAGCGATAACCCGGTAGTACGCTCCTGGGGAGAGCCGAAGAAACTCGCTTTCAAAGCCCTTCCCCACTGGAAACTGGGGGAAGACCTCGGCATAATCGACTTCGAGCGCGG
>JAUWGD010000009.1 GCA_030606585.1 Dehalococcoidales bacterium
CCGAGGGGGAGGATTTCTATAAAGTAAAATCCCCCTCTCCAATCAACCTATCTCCCGTCGCAGTTTTATGTTCCTGATTGGAGAGGGGGTCAGGGGGTGAGGTAGAAACTGGATTCCAGCCTTCGCTGGAATGACAATACATACGGACACAGGGGTTCACCCAGAAGGGTTCTCCCTGAAGGGGTGAGGTAGATACAAAAATCCCCCTCTCTTGACGCCCCGCCACGGCTCTAGTATTATCATTATGTAGATTGAAGCGGGGAGTCGTTTAACCCGTAAAGGAGCGAGCGTAAAAGACCATGATAGTTGAAATGAGGACGGGCGCCACCAAGCAAGAGGTCGATGACGTCGTACAGAAGGCGAAATCGCTGGAACTCGGCGTTCAGTTGAACCTGGGCACGGACAAAACGGTTGTAGCCCTGCTGGGTAGCAATACCGGCCAGATTCCCACCGATATCTTTGCCGTGCTGCCCGGCGTCGAGAGCGTCACCCGTATCATGAAGCCCTACAAGCTCGCCTCCCGTGAGTTCCGGCATAAGGGCACTATCGTCGATTGCAGTGGGGTGAAAATCGGCGGAGAGCGCCTGGTCGTTATCGCCGGTCCCTGCGCCGTGGAGAGTGAAAGCCAGCTTATGCAGGCCGCCGAAGCCGTCAAAAAAGCCGGGGCCAGCATCCTGCGAGGCGGCGCCTTCAAGCCGCGCACGTCTCCCTTCAGCTTCCAGGGCATGCAGAAAGAAGGTCTGGAACTGCTGTCTAAAGCCAAAGAAAAGTTCGGGATGCCGGTGGTCACCGAGGTGGTCGACCCTCACGATGTTGAACTGGTGGCCTCCCACGCGGACATGCTTCAAATCGGCTCGCGTAATATGCAGAACTATGCCCTGCTGACCAATGCCGGCAAGAGTAAATGTCCCGTGGTACTGAAACGCGGTTTCTCCTGTACCATCAGCGAGTGGCTTACCGCCGCCGACTATCTTCTGGCCGACGGTAAGAACCAGGTCGTCCTCTGCGAGCGCGGCATCAGGACGTTCGAGGACAGCATCCGCTTCTCCCTGGATATCTCCGCCATACCGGTGCTGAAAAAGAACAGCCACCTGCCGGTAATCGTCGACCCCAGCCATGCTGCCGGGCACTTCTCACTGGTTCCGGCCATCGCCAGGGCAGCCGTGGCCGCCGGCGCCGACGGGCTTCTCATTGAAGTCCACCCCAATCCCGAAGAAGCCCTCGTCGATGGCCTGCAGTCGCTTTCGCTTACCAATTTCACCCGTCTCATGGAAGAACTGCAGACCATTGCCAAATCCGTGGGCAGGTATATCTGATTTGAATATACTGCTAACCGACTTGTCCTACTGATTGGATGGCACGTGTATAGGGATTTCATTGTTCTACAGGTTGATGGCATTTCCATCGTCGGGCAAATCCTTCTACCCGACGACAAAGGCCGATATCCGCTGGTCTGCCTCTGTCACGGCGCGCCGTCCGGCAGTCCCCCGGAACCGGGTGACGGCGGTTATCCGGCGCTGGCGGAGCAATTTTGCCGGGAAGGATTCGCCGCCTGCTTCTTCAATTTCAGGGGCGCGGGAGATAGCAGCGGCAATCTGGACTTCCTGGGCTGGACACGCGACCTTCAGGCCGTCGTCGAACACCTGTATCACCTGGAATATGTAGAAAAGTCCCGATTTTACCTGGTTGGTTTCAGCGCCGGGGCGGCTACGTCTATCTACGTAGCTTCTAAAGACGAACGGATTTCCGGGGTGGCGGCCTGCGCCTGCCCGGCCCATTTCGGACTTTTCACCGAGTCCGGTTCGCCGCAGTCCATCATCGACCGTTACCGCGACATCGGCGCCATCAGGGACGACGACTTTCCGCCCTCCCTCAACGGATGGTTTGATAATCTGGAGCAGGTTACTCCCCTCAAGTATGTGGACGGAATATCTCCCCGGCCTCTACTGCTGGTTCACGGCAGCGATGATGAGACAGTGCCCGTTGACCATGCCCATAGTCTGTACGAAAAAGCCGGGAATCCCAGGAAACTGATAGTCGTCGACGGGGCCGGTCACAGGCTGCGCCGCGAGGACAGGGTGATTAACGCTGTCCTGGACTGGTTAAAATCCCCCGGGGCCGACTCATCGTAAATTGACCGGAAAGCTGTAAATGAATTATAATAGTAATGGAAAGTAAGTCAAGACGAACTTAAAGGCGGGTAAATCTTGCGCGAGTCTTGCGGAGTTTTTGGTGTTTACTCCCCGGATGAGGATGTAGCCCGTCTTACCTTTTTTGCACTCTATGCCCTCCAGCACCGCGGCCAGGAAAGCTCCGGTATCGCCACGGCCGACGCCAAGAAAATCAGGATTTTTACCGGTATGGGACGCGTGTCCTATATATTCGATGAAGACTCGCTGAGTCAGCTCACCGGCCATATCGCTATCGGGCATAACCGCTATTCCACCGCAGGTTCCAGCCGGGCGGCCAATGCTCAGCCAATCGTCGTCAGCAGCGATAATAGTACCATCGCTATCGCCCACAACGGCAATATTATTAACGCCACCCACCTCTATGAAGAGCTTACGGGGCAGGGATATAAGTTCCACGGCACCACGGATACCGAGGTTATCGCCAACCTTATCCTTTCCTCTTCAGGTAAAAGCTGGGTAGAGAAGATACAGTATGCCATGCACCGACTTCAGGGCGCGTATTCTCTGGTTATATTAACGCCGCGTGAACTGTACGCCGTCCGTGACCCGTTCGGCGTGCGGCCTCTGTGCCTGGGTACTGTCGATAGTGGTTGGGTAATAGCCTCCGAGACCTGCGCCCTCGACCATATCGGTGCTGATTTTGTCAAGGAAATCGGGCCCGGTGAAGTAGTTAAAATAAGCGAAAACGGCATGGAAAGCTATCCGGGGGAATCACACAGAAAAGGGGCGTGTATTTTTGAATGTATTTACTTTGCCCGTCCCGATAGTGTGATTGACGGACGATTACTTTATCCGCAGCGGCAGGCTATGGGAGCAGGGCTGGCCCGGGAGTATCCGGTCGATGCCGATATCGTTATGGGCGTACCCGATTCGGCCACGGCGGCGGGGACGGGTTTTGCGCATGAGTCCGGCATTCCCGTCGTCGAGGGATTGATTAAAAACAGGTACGTCGGGCGTACCTTTATCGAGCCGGACCAGCGTATCAGAGACCTCGGTGTCAAGCTGAAGTTCAACCCTCTGCCCCAGGTGCTGGACGGAGAGCGTCTGGTGGTCGTCGACGACAGTATCGTACGCGGTACGACGACCCCCAGCGTGGTGAAGATTTTACGGAAGGCGGGCGCTAAAGAGGTTCACATGCGCATCTGTGCCCCGCCGATTAAATATCCGTGCTTCTTCGGCGTGGATATGGCCACACGCCGGGAGCTTATCGCGTCCCAGAAGAGCGTACCGGAAATTTGCGAATTCATCGGTGCCGATTCGCTGGGCTACCTGAGCATCGAGGGGCTGATTAAAGCTGTGGGCCTGCCTAGGGAAAATTTCTGCCTGGCCTGTTTTACCGGTGATTACCCCATACCGGTACAGCTTGAGATGGACAAGCTGGCGCTGGAGAACATGACTAACAGCCAGCAAGATGCCGTCTGTGACGGCACCGACGGTAGGTAGCTTACAGGGCAGGGCATTCTCGAATAGTCATCGGTTAATTCTATTTTCCCGGTATTTCTTCAAATTCATTAAATATTCTTCGTTCAGGTTATTGACAGGGGGGACCTTTTATTATATAGTGATTGTAGAACAGGTGTTCGTTATGCTTAACGCCGGTTT
The DNA here is from genome assembly GCA_030606585.1 of Dehalococcoidales bacterium. Taxonomy (GTDB): domain Bacteria; phylum Chloroflexota; class Dehalococcoidia; order Dehalococcoidales; family RBG-16-60-22; genus JAFGPF01. The sequence continues at coordinate 3,795 of JAUWGD010000009.1, forward strand.
CAGGGGTCAGCATGAGAAAGATGTCTGATAAACAAAGGCGTATGATTACCTTTATCGAGCGTTTTCTCTCCGATAAGGGTTATCCGCCATCCATCCGGGATATCCAGGCAGGGTGTGCTATCAGTTCAACTTCGGTGGTGGACTATAATCTGAACATACTGGAGAGCCGGGGGCACATCCGCCGCCATGCCGATGTTTCACGCGGCATCACGTTGCTCACGCGCACGCAAACCTCCGATTCACTCGTTCCGGTACCCGTTATCGGGATGATAGCCGCTGGCGAACCGATTCCGGTGCCGACTCCCGATACCTGGGACGTTGCCGCGGTCTCGGAGACCATGGAGGTGCCGCGGGAGCTTACCCGCGGTCGCGAGGATGTCTACGCGCTGAAGGTTAAGGGCATGTCCATGGTGGATGCCCTGATTAATGACGGCGATATCGTTCTGATGCAGCACGTCAGCGCCGTGGATAACGGCGAAATGGCCGCCGTATGGCTCAAGGGCGAAAAAGAGGCTACCCTGAAGAAGGTCTATATAGAACCCAAACGCATCCGGCTACAGCCGGCCAACGAACAGATGAAGCCTCTCTATGCCGACCCGGATGATGTCGAGATTCAGGGCAGGGTTATAGCCGTCGTCAGACAGGTAGCCTGACGACTATTTCTTATATACCGGGGTGCACCAGTGCATATACTTGGGATGGTCGCCCCTGATTACCCTGGTATAGATTTCCTGTAGCTTAGCGGTAATCTCGCCGATTTCCCCGTCGCCTATCTTGCGGCGGTCTATTTCAGACACCGGCGTCACGTGGGCGGCCGTGCCGGTAAGGAAACACTCGTCGGCCACGTATAGTTCACTGCGGTCGATTGCCCGGTGAATCGTTTCCATTCCAAGCTCTTTTTCCGCCAGTTCGATTACCGTGTTGCGGGTAATGCCCATGAGGATATTATTGTAGGTGGCCGGCGTGACCAGCTTACCGTCCATCACCAGGAAGATATTTTCGCCGCTCCCCTCGGACACGTGCCCGTCCGGCGCCAGCATGATAGCTTCGTCGTAGCCGTTGCCGACGGCTTCCGTTTTGGCCAGGGCGTTATTGATATAGATACCGGCGGCTTTAATCTGGGGAGGAATCACGTTATCCTCCGGGCGGTGCCAGGAAGAAACGCCGCACTTTGCCTTGTCCACATCCAGGTAAGGTCCCCAGGGGATGACGAACACGAAGAAGTCGTCCTCCAGGTCGTGCAGACGCACGCCCAGAGCCTGTGAGCTTTTATAAGCCACCGGCCTGATATAGACATCTTCCTCGAAGCCGCACTTCGCCACCAGTTCTATGGTTATCCGGCATAATTCATCGATGGAATGGGGCAGGGTAATGTTCAACACCTTGCACCCTCTTTCCAGTCGCTCGTAATGCTCTTTCAGACGGAAGATATACGCCTGTTTCTGCTTATCGTTCCAGTTGCCGCGGATACCTTCGAAGATAGCGGAACCGTAGTGAAAAGCATTGGTCATTATCCCGATTTTAGCTTCTTCCAGAGGGATGAACTTCTTCTGAAAATAAGCGTAAGACGGCATATTGCGGTCTCCTTTCCCGTTACCGTTCATTATAGCTTTTGCAGCGGTAGAAAAACAAGTGCGTGGTTATCAGGGGACGATTAGGGCGTGGTATAATACCTCAGCATATGGACGAAGTTAATGGTGACAAACCGAATCATTCCGGGACGCTAGTCTGGCTCAGGAAGAGAATCATTCCCCTGGCCGGCCTGCTTCTGGTTCTGGCAATCATGGCGGGCATATTGTATGTCAATATAACGTGCCCCGAAAGAATTGAAGAACTGGAGAGATACGGTTACGCGGGTGCCTTTATTATCAGCATAATATTTAACGCTACTCTCATTTTACCGGCGGGCAATATGCTGGTTCAGATGACGCTCGGGACTGCTGCCGCACTTTCGCCTGTCCTGGTGGGGGTGGCCGGTGGTGTTGGGGCAACGATTGGTGAAACAACCGGGTATATAGCCGGCCGTAGCGGGCGCGGATTGATAAAGAGGAGTAAGATGTACGGTCGGGTTGAGGGCTGGATAAAAAAGTGGGGAGTATTAACCATATTCGTGTTCTCGATTGTGCCTTTTGTATTCGACCTGGTTGGTATTGGCGCAGGCGCGCTCCGGGTTCCCTTCTGGAAGTTCTTTCTTGCCTGTATGGCGGGCAGAATCTTATTATATGTGTCTATGGTATGGCTGGCTTCACTGGGATATAGAGTGATAGTACCCTGGTTCAGCTAGTTCCGCCGTTTTATTTTAAGAACCAGTGCCGCACCGGCGATGAAGTAAACCAGGCAGACCATCAGCATAAAGTTATAGCCGAGTCCGGCACTCTGGCCGTTGAAAAAGTCAATGGCCGGGCCGATGACGCGAGCCAGGGCGGCACCGCCGGCGGTGGCCATGTTGGCGATACCCAGGTACCGGGCTTCTTCCCCTTCGACCACAAGGTCGGTAGCCAGCGCCCAGTTAGTGCTGTTAAAGGCTCCTATAGCCACGCCGATGATGGCGGCGGCCCATAATATCGTGCTGTATTCCTGCGATACCGCGATGATGGCAATCCCCAGGGCGCCCAGTATTCCCGACGCGATGGTGATGGGCTTGCGGCCTATCCTGTCGGAGATATAGCCGGCCGGCCAGACAACGATTATCATACCCACCACGGCGAATATGGAGAAACGGGCGGTCGCCTCGGCGGGATTGGTTACGCCGATGACATCCCTGAGGAAGTACAGGGCGAACTGCTGGATGGTGGTGAAAGCCATGTAAACCAGCAGTCGGGAAGCCAGAAACCATACGATATCACGATCTGCCAGCACTTCCCTGGCGGTCCGGTACAGTGCCGCGAATAGCGAAGTGCGGCGATTACCGCCGGTTACCTGCGGTTCTTTAACCATTACCACCGTGGTGATTATGGTTCCTATCAGCACTACGGCCAGTATTCCCAGCACCAGCCATAACCAGTGACTGCCTTCTCCGGCGTAATATCTGTCCATGAAGAGGCTGGCGAGATATACCAGAATTACCCCGCCCACAATCTCGAGTAAAGCCTTGACCCCTGAAGCCACTCCACGCTTGCCTGCCGGTACGAGGTCGGGAATGAAGGCCTGGAAGGGCCCCTGCGCCGTGTTAGCGGACAACTGCAGCAGGCAGTAAACGACAAATATGGCGGCGAAACCGCCGGCGAGTCCGATGCCGGGAATAATCAGCAGAGCGATAATTCCGCCGATTAATATATAGGGTCGGCGCCGGCCCCACCTGGAGCTGGAACGGTCGCTGATAGCTCCGGCTATCGGCTGGGTAAGCATCGCCAGAAACAGACCGCAGAGGGTCAGCAGCCCAAGATAGGTATTTTTCCGCGCTTCGGGAACGAAGTCCAGCAGCCGCAGCGGCAGGATAATAGTATGCAGGCTCTGCCACAGGGCGGACAGGGCAAAACCGAAGATAGTTATCTTGATGTAATCCCGGCGGCGAAAATATGTGGTATTTTCGTTTGGCATGTTACCGTTTTTAAAGCATAGCAGAGTGATGTAGAGGAGGCAACTTTATAAAGTCGCTATATATTGTATATAATCATAATTAGCTATGATAGCGCGTTATCCGCTTGTAGAAGAGATACATATGGCCCCTGACGCCGCCTGGTGCTTCGAGGCCTTCGCCGCCAGGCCTTTCAGCTTTTTCCTGGACAGCGGTATGGACCCCAAGAAGCTGGGGCGTTATTCATTCCTGGGCAGCGACCCCTTCCTGGTGCTGAGGAGCCGGGGAGATAAGGTTACGCTCATCAGGGACGGAATGGAGGAAGTCAGGCAGGGCAATCCTTTCGATATACTCGGAGAGCTGCTGGAGGTATATACACTGGACGGCAGCCGGGCGGGAATCCCATTTACGGGCGGGGCGGTGGGGTATTTCAGCTACGATTTATGCCACTTCATCGAGCGACTGCCGACCACCGCCATAGACGATTTGAATCTCCCCGAGTGTTACCTGGGTTTCTACGATGCCGCCGTGGTTTTCGACCACCTGGAAAACAAAACGTATCTGGTTTCCACCGGCTTTCCGGAGCTTGAGGAGAGTAAAAGGCAGCGCCGGGCAGAGGAGAGAATGAGCGAGATGAGGGGACGGGTCTTACTGTCCTCACCTCCCTCCGATATTAAAGAGGTTGACTCCGGTAAAGGTATCGTGCTCAAAGGCAATTTCTCTCACGAGGGATACCTTGAGGCCGTGGCGACCGCCCGCGAGTATATCTGTGCCGGTGATATCTTTGAGGTAAACCTGTCCCAGAGGTTCGATGTCGATTTAACCAAACCGCCGTATCAGCTTTATAAACGCCTGCGAAAAATCAATCCGGCGCCGTTCGCCAACTACTTTAACTTCGATGGCGTTAATATCGTGGGGGCTTCGCCGGAGAGATTTTTAAAGGTGCGGGGCGATTGGGTGGAAACGCGTCCCATTAAGGGCACCCGGCCTCGCGGCAAGACTCCTCAAAAGGACCGCGCGCTTGCCGAAAGCCTGCTAGCCAGTACCAAGGACCGGGCGGAAAACATGATGATTGTCGACCTCGAACGGAACGATATCGGGCGGGTCTGCCGCTACGGCACGGTAAAGGTCACGGAGCTGGCTATCCTGGAGACATACCCCACCGTCTTTCACCTCACCTCCACCGTGGTGGGGCAGTTGAGCGAGGGGAAAAGCCGCACCGACCTGCTTAAAGCCATGTTCCCCGGAGGCTCCATCACCGGGGCCCCCAAGGTGCGGTCGATGGAAATCATCGATGAGTTGGAGCCAACGCGCCGGAGCGTTTATACCGGGTCGCTGGGCTACCTCAGCTTTGGCGGCGACATGGATTTAGACATCGTGATACGCACGATTATTGTCAAAGACAACCGGGCCTATTTCCAGGTGGGGGGAGCTATCGTTTATGACTCCGAGCCGGAAGCGGAGTACATCGAGACTCTGGATAAAGGCCGGGCATTGATACAGGCTCTCAGCCTGTCACCGCAGGGAGAAGTGGAGATAATCTCGTGATTCTGGTGATTGATAATTACGATTCGTTTACCTATAATCTTGTCCAGTACCTGGGCGAACTGGGACAGGAGCCGGCGGTCTACCGGAACGATGCCATAACCCTGGAACAAATAGAGTCGCTGGCACCGAGCCATATCATTATCTCTCCGGGCCCATGTACGCCCCTGGAGGCCGGTATTTCCAATGATGTTATCCGTTGCTTCCGGGGGAGAATCCCCATACTGGGGGTATGCCTGGGGCACCAGTGCATCGGCTACGTGTACGGGGGTCTGATTAAACGCGCACAGCTCCCCGTGCACGGCAAGGACTCGATAATATCCCACGATGGCGAAACCGTGTTCAGGGGGCTGGAATCGCCGCTGTCCGGGGGGCGTTATCATTCGCTGGTTATCGATGCCGAATCGGTACCGGCTTCTCTGGAAGTCTCGGCGAGGACAGAAGAGGGTGTCATTATGGCGGTGAGGAACCGACGCGATGTCGTCGAAGGTATTCAGTTTCACCCCGAGTCGATAATGACACCGGCCGGACATGATATTCTGTCCAATTTCCTTAAACTTTCGGTGTCCGAAGGGAGGTAATTCATGGAGGAGATTATATATCTGAACGGCTCGCTCGTGCCCCCTTCCGGGGCGCATGTATCCGTCTTTGACCACGGATTCCTTTACGGTTACGGCCTGTTCGAGACGATGCGCGCCTATAACGGTCATATTTTTCTCCTGGAAAGACATATAAAACGACTGCTCGGCTCGGCGGAAACTATCGGACTGGGCGACTCCCTGGCCGGTATCGACCTGACTAAAGGCTGCCGGGATACATTGAAGGCAAATAAGCTGGCAGACGCCCGCCTGCGCCTGACCGTCACCGGCGGCGAGTCGGACTACTTTCCCTGGGAAGGTAAAGCCGGACAACCGACCGTCGTTATTACGGCCCGGTCGTACAGCGGTTTTTCCCCCGAGAAATACAAGCAGGGTTTCAAGGTATATCTTGCCCCGGTACGCCGCAGCAAGCAGTCTGCTATCTCGGGCATTAAATCGGTAAGCTACCTCATCAGCGTACTGGCGCGCAACGAGGCCGCGGCGCGGGGACTGGATGAAGCCCTGCTCCTGAACGATGACGGGTACATTGCCGAGGGCGGAAGCTGTAATGTCTTTTTCGTAAAGTCGTCAAGGCTGGTAACGCCGTCCCTGGGGAGCGGTATTCTGCCGGGAATCACCCGCGACGTGGTTATGGAACTGGCCGATGAACTCGGGATAATCGTCACCGAGGGCACCGTGGGTCTGGGCGTAATCAAGCAGTGCGACGAGGCTTTCCTGACCAATGCGGTCATGGAAGTTATGCCGATGACGGCGGCCAGCGACAGCGCCGGAAATATGGTGACCATCGGCGGGGGAAAGCCGGGGGAGATTACCCGGAAGCTGATGGCTGCCTATAAAGAGAAGGTGGCAAGGGAGACCGCCGCCTAGCTTTTACCAGAATTCAATCCGGGATACGCGCTCGGTTTCCTTGATAATCGCTCCGTCGCTGGGGGTAAAACGCCGTTTATTCGAGTCCGGTCGTCTCCGGCAGACCCAATATGAGGTTCATGTTCTGGACTGCCGTGCCGGAGGCTCCTTTGCCCAGGTTATCAAAGCGTGCCGAAAGCAAAATTCTTTCCTTGCCGCCGAAGACGAATATGTCGAGATTATTCGTGCCGTTACAATCGGCAAAAGTCAGAAAGCCGTTTTTCAGGTAATCGTCCGGCGGATAGGGCATCACGTTAATGAACCGCTCTCCGGCATAATAATCAGCCAGAACCGCCCGGATATCCGCGGCGGAAAGTGCTTTCTTCAGATGTGATGCTACCAGCGGGATAGAGATAATCTCACCACTGTATATGTTGAACACGGTGGGAGAGAAAACGGGTGGTCGGGCCAGGCCGACGACTTTCGTCATTTCAGGCAGGTGTTTGTGATTCAATTCGAGTGCGTACGGGCGGGGGTTTTTGACATAATCGGGCATATCCCCGTTCTCATAGTCGCCAATCATAGACTTTCCGCCGCCGCTGTAGCCGACAACGGCATGGCAGGTAACCGGGTATTCCGGCCCGATAATGTCTTTGGTTACAAGCGGATAGAGAATCGCAACAAATCCGGTGGCATGGCAGCCGGGCACGGCAATCCTCTTGGATTTTTTAATCAGGCTTCTCTGTTCTTTCCTGAGTTCGGGGAGGCCGTAGACCCATCCTTCCGTGACGCGGTGAGCGGTTGACCCGTCTATTACACAGACCGAGTCGTTCTTAATCAGGCTGACGGATTCGCGCGCGGCGTCATCCGGCAGGCAGAGGAAAACGATATCCGCCTCGTTTAAAAGTTTACTTTTAGCTTCCGGGTCCTTGCGTTTCTCTTCGGGTACCTCGATAATCTCAATGTCTTTTCTCCCGCTCAACCGCTCGCGTATTTTCAGACCCGTGGTGCCGTGCTGGCCGTCAACAAACACCGTCTTTTTCATGATTAAGAGTATAGCATAAGCGTGGCCGAATTTATACCGATTTCGGAGGGCGGAAATAGCCGCCTTTTCGCCAGTGAGCGGATATTCTACCTAAATTGATAGAAATTTGTGTATAATAAAATTCATGTTTGTGCGTGCGTCCCTCTTGACATGAGCGTAACAATAGTTTATTGTTTATAGCAAATAGCTTTGAGGGAAGGAGGAAATACATGCAAGCATATTGCGTGAAATGCCGAGCCAAGAAGGAAATGAAAGACCCTAAAGCCATTACCATGAAGAACGGTAAGCCGGCGACGCAGGGAGTATGCCCGACCTGCGGCACCAAGATGTTTAGAATCGGCAAGAAATAAAAGCCGGTATTATAAAGGGATTTATATATAGATAGGCTGGATATTTACTCATTCAGGAATATCCAGCCTTTTTTGTCTGCGTATGACAGACGGATTTTGAGCAGGGAATTACTTGATAACGTACTTGTTAACCAGGTCTATCGTGTTGACTACGTTGAGTTTGCGGAAAATTAGAGAAAAACGGTCTTCCAGTTCCTTCATTATCTCGCGATGATTCGCCTCCGGAAGGTGCCATAATTCCTTTTTAAAATCGCCGAAGGCCTTCTTGCGCGTTTTGTAAAAGAACTGCTCTTCCGTTTCCCCCGTCTTTATCTCGTCTTTGTATTCGGTATCGAGGTGTTTGTGTATCGTTCCCAGCAGTTCAGTGGGGAAGTTCGGGCTGTCGTATATCATGTTCTGGAAACCGGTGGCCAGGTGCACCTCAACCGTTTCGACCTGCGGGAACATGTCAAAGGCATCGTCGGGCAGAGTGGAGGCGCCGTGCTGTACCGCCCCACCCATGCCGTATTCCTCCCGGGCTACTCTGGACAGGTCTCTCAGGGTATTGAAATCGATACTGACCTTGGCAATCGAGCCGTCGGGTAAAACGACTCCGCCATGGGATGTCCCTGTCTGCACGCTGATTTTGGAGATTCCCTGAACGCACGGCTCAAGCAGGCGGCGATAACCGCCCATATAAGCTCTGAGGTCTTCTATGGTGCTGTTGCCTTTGCCTATTTCACCGATCTCACCGCCTACCGATACGGTGACGCCTTTCGGCTCGATGCTGCGGATAAACTGCGTCATCTCCGCCGTAATCTGCGAGTTCTTTTCCTGCTGTTGTTCGAGTCTGGATTTGTCTAAATCAACAAGCGTAGAGGCGTCGATGTCAATATTGTAGAAACCGGCATTGACGGACTCCCGTATCAGTTCCTTGATATCGTTCAGTTCGCCTTCCGTGTTTTCCCGGTACATCTTCCGCCTGACCTGGAAGTGGTCACCCTGGATAAAGACCGGCCCCTTAAATCCTTCCCTGATGGCGGCGGCCAGAATACAGGACGCGTACTCACCCGGACTCTGCTTGGTATAGCCCATTTCGGAGCGGGCTATCTCGAAGATAAATGCGCCCACGGCGTCTTTTTTGGCGGCTTTGAAGACTGCCCTGGCAACATGATAGGTGATGCCGCGGATATTGATAGCCGGAACGGTTATACCTTGATAAAGGCCTTTACCGGAGGCTTCGTAAAGTCTCTGGATGCTGGCGGGGTAAATACCCCCGCTGCGGGCCATCTCCCGGATAACGCGATAGTGTTCTTCCCGCATCTGCTGGTCGGCACTGAAAACCGCCAGTTCTATAAGGGTATCTATATTATTTTTGTTTTTTATGTGGCTGGGTTCGTCTGGCATCTTTCTTCTTTCCGTTGTTTAAAATGGAGCGGCGCCCGTTATATCTATCGGCGTCGTATTGTGTAGCGGTATCTACCAGATTCAGCTTCCCGTATATGTTTGCCAGCGGGCAATAGGAAATTTTGCCGTTATGGACGCAGACCATATTGCCGTACTTTTTTCTCACCACCAGGTCGACGGCGGCAATACCGAAATACCTACCCATCCTGCGGTCGTAAGCGCAGGGGGCGCCGCCGCGCTGGAGGTGGCTCAAATTAACGCTGCGCGTTTCCAGCTTGGTGCCTTTTTCTATTTCCCGGGCGACGAATTCACCGATACCGCCGAGGGCTTTACGGCCGAAGCTATCGACCCCTTCCTTTCTGACGACCTCGGTGCCGCCTTTCGGCTTGGCTCCTTCGGCTACTATGATGATTTCATACCTTGTACCGGACCTTCTCCCTTCGGAAACCAGGTCGTTTATCTTCTCCATGGAGAAGTCATATTCCGGGATGAGGATAATATAAGCTCCGCAGGCCTCGCCGCCTTCCAGTGCCAGCCAGCCGGCGGTCCGGCCCATCGTTTCCACCACGAATATTCTCCGGTGGGAACCGGCGGTAGTCCGTAAACGGTCCACCTCTTCGACGATGACGTTCAGGGCCGTTTCATAGCCAAGGGTATAGTCGGTCTCGGGGAGGTCTTTATCAATTGTTTTGGGAATGCCGATGGCGTTCACGCCTTCTTTGGAAAGCCGGGTGGCGATGGCCAGAGTACCGTCGCCACCGATAGCGATGACGGCTTCCAGCCCGAGTCTTTCGATATTCTCAATTATCAGTTTGGAACATTCATTTTTAGGGTCGTAGGGACTAAACCTTGAGGTACCCAGCATCGTACCACCGTACCTGTCCCAGGTCCTGACCGCATCCGCGTTCAGCGGTACGATATTCCCGGCGGTATCCCAGGTAGCCGGGTCGACATTAGCCAGCCCTTTCCACCCGTCCCGGATACCCATGACTTCTAAGCGGACGCCCCTCTCCCATTCAAGGCGTTCGTCCATAGCGGTTTTAACCACCCATTTAAGGGCCGGGTTCAGTCCGGCGCAGTCGCCGCCACCCGTCAGAACACCGATTCTGCTCTTTTTCATATTATCTTTACTTTTCATTATATCACTCTGTCAAAGAGAGTGATATAAAAATACGAGCTCTATGCCTTATTGTCTCCGCTTGCTCATCTTGAACCACGGGTGGAAGCTGGTGATGCTGTCAATGGGCATGGAGTGGTGACCGTCGCTGTTCAAGGCCATATCCATCGCCTGGAGGTAATCGGCAATCCTGTCCGGCAGGAGAAAGTGCTCGCCGACGTATTCTTTGGCTCTCTGGCCGAATGCTTCGGCGGCTTTAGGGTTTTTCAGCAGATTTATCATCCGGCGCGCCGTTTTCTGTGGGGTCTCATAGAAGTAGCCGGTATCACCTTCCCTGATCTGGAGCGGAATAGCACCCACGTTGGCCGCAATCACCGGCTTGGCCTTCCAGAGCGCTTCCGTGATAACCAGTCCGAATCCCTCCCGGGTTGACGGCTGTATGATGATGTTTGCCGAGCGCTGGAAGGCGTTAACTTCCTTCCAGTTTTCCAGGCGGTTGTCAAGCGAAAGATGGAGTATGTGTATGTCCTCGTCATTTTTGGTATCTTCATAGAGATGGTCCAGTATCCGGGCTCCTTCCGGGTCGTCGGATGCCATGCCGCCGGCCAGGATAAGCTGGCATTCCTGTTCTTTTCTTACATAACGGAAGGCGGCAATCGTCCTGTCCAGTCCCTTCCACGGGTCGAACCTGCCTACCTGGGCGATAATGGGGACTTTTCTGTCTATCTCATATTTGGTAAGTACCTGGTCGATTTCCGCCTCGGTAAGCTCGCGGTTTTTCTCGGAAAGGGGGTCGATAAACGGTGGTATGATAAAGCTGGGCAGCGGCCAGCGCGTCACGACGTAATGTGCCGCCGAAAATATGGCGGCGTCATAGGGCTCTATCCAGTTGGTCATAAAGTCCCACAGGCCGGGATTCGCGTCCATTGGTGCCTCTTCGATATCGATGTGGCATCTCCAGAGCCAGGTCATGCCCGGTTTCTTGAGATGCCGTGCCAGGCCGAGAGGCTGCGGGTCATTGACCATAATAATATCGTAATTATGGTCCAGAATCTCGCTGCGGGCACAGTCGGCTATGGTGGAGTAATAGGACCTTTCCATTTCCTGCGTGAAGTTTCCTTTCATGCCCTGTAAAAGGTTGTGCAGGCCTTTGGTGCATTCAAAGAACTCTTCGTTGCCGCTGATAACCTTCCATTCCGTATCAACGCCGAGGTTGTTCTGGAAGGGGACGGAGCTGTATAGCATTTCAGCGACGCCGCCTCCCTGAGCGGTAGCGTTCAATTCCAGTACTCTTCGTCCTTTCAGGCGTTCGGCGGCCTGCTGTACCCTCTCGGCTCTCTTATTCCCGATGATGGGCGTGTAGGCTTTAAGAGGCGGGGCGGTAAAGGGGCAGAGGTTCAGACGCTTGCTGTAAATAACTCCGTGTGCAGATTGTTGGGGTGTTGCGGTTACCGGTGTTTCCTGAGTTTTCTTTTCTGCTTTCAATGTGTTATCTACCTTCCTTTTAGCACGTTGTATTTTATGGGCTGTGACCATGGATTTGTCTCCTTCGTATTTTATCAGTTTCTCGTCTCAAGAGTACAGTGAGACCAGAATAGTATTGATATTGCCATGATAGGTGAGTTGACATGGACGAGCAAGGGGGTTCACACTTATAATGACTCAGGGATAGCAAGCAAAAGAATCGGATAGAATATTTCATTATACGGAGGCCTTACTTATTATGATTATCGATATCTTTTCACATCATATCTCGAAGTCGGTGGGGCGGATAATTGACAAGGGTAAATATTACGGTCCGGGTAAGCAGATGCCGTATCCTGTTCAGAACGCGGACGCCGGGGTGCGCCTGGCTCTCATGGATAAATACGGCATCGACGTACAGGCCATCAGCCAGACGACGCCTGTCCTGCTGGGATTCAATCCGGAGGATGCCGCTGAAATATGCCGGCTTTCCAACGACGATAATTACGCTCTATGCCGGGCCTACCCCGACCGCTTTGTGAATATTTGCATCGTCTCGCTGCTGGATATGAAAAGTACTATGGAGGAGCTTCGGCGCTGCGTTGATGAGCTTGATTGCCGCGGAGTCACCGTTTCATCCAACATTAACGGTAAAGGGCTGGATTCCCCGGAGTACTTCCCGTTCTATGAGAAACTGGCGGAACATGATTTACCCCTCCTTATCCACCCCACCCACTGGGATTCCTACCCGCTGGTGGATATGGATAAAGGGTGGCGTTTTATGCAGATGCTCGGCTGGCCCTTCGATACCAGCCAGGCGGTATGGCGGCTTATCCTGGGCGGCGTGCTCAACCGTTACCCCACGCTGAAGATAGTGACCCACCATATGGGGGCTATGATTCCTTATTTCGCCCGCAGAATCGAAGCGAGTTTTAATCGCAACTGGAGAGATAAACTGGGGCATGAGCTGTCTCATTACTGGAAAAACATCTACGGGGATACCGCCACGGACGGGACGGTAGCCTCCTACCCCTGCGGTTACGCCTTTTTCGGCTCCGATCGCTTGATGTACGGCTCGGACTATCCTTTCGGCGGTGAAGCCGGTGAGGATGTAATCAGGGAGAATCTGGCCGGTGTCAGGACTCTGGATATTCCGGCTCGGGACATGGATAAAATACTCGGAGGAAACGCTGAAAAACTCCTGAAAATATGCTGAATTTTTTCTCCGGTCAGGCCGGTAAATACTTCGGGGTGGCTGGACTTATCCCCGAAAAGGTAGTAGAATTATACAAATGGGTAAGGGACAAGATGATGGCTGATTTCTGTCAGGCAATAACGTCCTGTTCACGTGAGTCGTAAATGAGAGCACTGGGCTCGGTAGAGTCGGTGCTCTTTGAGTTAAGGGGGTAACGATAATGCAGTCGAGTATTATTGGTAAAATCGAGAAAGCCAAGCGTTATGCTGAGGAAAAAGACCGGGTTACCTTCTGCGAACTGGCGGTTAAGTTCCGCGGTGAGAATAGCGATTACGATACAAGTTATAAAGACGGCGAATGGCACTGCACCTGCAGTTTCTTCCCCAAGTGGGGGCTCTGCGTTCATACCATGGCCATGGAGAAAATCCTGGCCGATATGCTGCCTCCGGAGGCCCGCACGACACAATATGATGTTTCCGGCCTTTCAACGGAAGGTTAACCTGAATATCGGCGAAACCTGTCTCACCGGTAGCGGCCATCCTGTTTTCGGTTCATTACGGATAAATCCACTCCGGAGAGCGAATGAATTTTCTTGAAAAGTTAGCGCAGTCCAGCAAAAATAACCGCAGCTTATTATGCGTCGGGCTTGACCCCGACCCGGCGTTGATGCCGGAGGGGAGCACAGGTGTCTTTCAGTTCAACCGGGCTATTATTGAGGCTACGGCCGACCTTGTCTGCGCCTATAAGCCGAACATCGCCTTCTACGAGTCAATGGGCAGCGAAGGGCTGGATGCCCTGAAACGCACCAGGGAATACATTCCCGCTGACATTCCGGTGATAGTCGATGCCAAGCGCGGCGATATCGGCAACACGGCTAAAGCCTATGCCTGGGGACTTTTCGATTATTTCAACTTCGATGCCACTACGGCCAGCCCTTACCTGGGATTAGACTCTCTGGAGCCTTTTATAGAGTACCGCGACCGGGGCGTTATCATTCTTTGCCGGACCTCCAATGCCGGCGCCGTGGACTTTCAGTCGCTTTTCTGTGAGGCGGACGGCGACCGTAAAATGCTCTTTGAGATAGTCGCCGAGAAGGTCAACGAGTGGAACACCCACGGTAACCTGGGGCTGGTAGTCGGGGCTACCTATCCCGAGGAGTTGAAACTGATACGGCAGAGGTATCCGGATATGCCTCTCCTGATACCGGGGGTAGGGGCGCAGGGTGGGGAGCTGGCGCAGGTGGTGAGCTACGGTGTCGATGCCGGACGGCAGAGAACGATTATCAACTCGTCGCGGCAGATTCTCTATGCTTCGAAGGGCAGAGACTTCGCGCAGGCGGCCAGGCAGGCTGCCCTGGAGTTAAGAGACCGGATTAACAGCCTCCTGTAATTTCCATATCGATAAGGAAACCCCAGATGGTCCAGGAAATCAATCTCGGTGACATGGTCCGACTTAAAAAGGTACACCCCTGCGGCGGCTACGATTGGCAGGTAGTGAGGCTGGGCGCCGATATCGGCATTAAGTGTCTCAAGTGCGGTCGCCGCGTCCTCCTGGAAAGAAGCGTTTTCGAGCGCAGAGTCAAAGAGTATCTATCAAGAAGTGACTAGTTCCCACCGATAGCAGACTGCCCGGCGGTTGTATAGCGACTCCCTTTCTGGTGTAAAATATCAGTGATAGTCTGGCTGATATTGTGCGCGCTCAGCGGCTTGATGAGGTACCTGGCGGCGCCCATGCGTAGAGTCCTCTTGCGCTGTGACGATTCGGCAATCGCCGTAAGCACGACTACGGGTATATGGGAAAATTCGGGATTGCGCTTAATCTCGCGCAGTATTGACCAGCCGTCAGGGCCGGGCAACCTTAAATCCAGCAGTACCAGGGCGACGGGATTTTTTTTTATTATATCCATTCCCGCCCTGCCGTCGCTGGCTTTGAGAACATGATAACCTTCAAGCTCCAGCACACGGGAAATAAAGTTCAAGATGTCAATCTCATCTTCAATAATCAGTACGGTTTTGGGATTACGTTTCTTAGCCATAGTACTAACATGTCCAACCTGCCCGTACAATAATACTACTGTGCGCCTGAAGTGTCAAGATAGTAGCCAAATGGCATATTAACAGGATTATTAACAGGGTTGTGTAAAAAGTCAACAGTCCAAAATATGCCATACGGGGATGCAGGCGTGAGCGGTTTTTACAGCTTGCTTGTCAAGGCGAGGCGCGTAATGATATGCTATGATGAATGGCGGTGGGGTTTTGGTGGAGATAGATATTTGACGTTCAACCTGCCAGCGTAGCTCAGTGGTAGAGCAGCGGTTTCGTAAACCGCCGGTCGATGGTTCGACTCCATTCGCTGGCTTTTTCTATTTTCAGTGAAAGTTATTCCTGCCTGCCGAAGGACCACATCGCCAGGATAACCATGATAAACCCGAAGGCTGCCATTACGATGACATTTTCCCAGATGGTCATAGCGTGGCCGAACAGATATATGGTGAAGGGGGAATCCGGCGGACTTCCCAGGACTAACCCTCGAATGGCGGCGACACCATAGGAAGCCGGGTTTATTTTTACGATAAAGCTCATCCAGCCCGGCAGGTCCTGCATGGGAAAGAAGACCCCGGACAGAAATATCATGGGGAACATCAGCATCTGCATGATGGCCTGGAAGGCCTCCGTAGACTTGATGCGTGATGCCAGCAGGATGCCCAGCGAGCCCATGGAAGCCGCCAGCAGGAACATCAGCGGTAACAACGCCAGGACTATCCAGATTGAAAGGGATACCTTGATAACAGGTGCCAGGACCAGTATCATTATCCCCTGGATGGTAGCGACAGTGGCCGCGCCCAGCGTCCTGCCCAGCGCTACCGAGATACGGCTGATGGGGGCCACCAGCACCTCTTTCAGGAAGCCGAACTCCCGGTCCCAAACGACGGATACGCCGGACATGAACGACCCCATAAGCACGGACATGCCGATGATGCCGGGGTACATGAACTGGATAAAATCGACTCCCCCTCCCATCGGGCCGATGCTGCGCTGAAGGCCGCTGCCGAAGATGAAAAGGAAGAAAACGGGGAATAACAGCGCGCTCAGCATACGGGCCTTGTCATACCAGAAGCGGAGAATATCCCGGTACCAGATAGTATAAACGCCGATTAGATTGTTCATTTTTATATACTAGTGGGGCATACGCCCGCCGCCTCGCTGTCTCAGGTGCTCCTTAATCGAGTCGCCGACTTCCTCCTCGCGGATTTCCCGGCCGGTAAGTTTGAGGAAGACATCCTCGAGCGTAGGGCGGCGCAGGCTGATACTGGCTATCTTAATGCCGGATTCCTTGATAAAAACCGGCAGGAACTCTTCTCCGTTGTCCACGTTGAAGGAAAGCTGGTCTCCGTCCTTTCTCACCGCGGTCTGGTAGCGGGACTTAATTTCCTCGGCGGCTTTAGTATTATCGTCGGTTCTTACGGTAATAATGTCCTGGCCTACCATGCGCTTGAGTTTCGCGGGAGTATCCATAGCCACCAGCTTGCCCTGGTCGATGATGGCGATGCGGCTGGCTTTTTCAGCCTCGTCCATATAGTGGGTGGTCAGGAAAACGGTGGTTCCCTCGCGCTTGCGGAGTTCCAGCACGTATTCCCATATATGATTGCGTGTCTGGGGGTCCAGCCCCAGTGTCGGCTCGTCGAGGAAGAGTACCTTGGGATAGTGCAGCAGGCCCCTGGCCAGCTCCAGGCGGCGTTTCATGCCGCCGGAATAGGTGCGGACGAATTTATTGCGTTTATCCCAGAGGTCTACCATATTGAGCACCTGTTCGATGCGCTCATTGCGGGCGGGTGCGGGCACATTGTAGACCATGGCGTGAAAACGCAGATTATGCAGGCCGGTGAGGCGGTCATCCAGGCTGGAGTCCTGGAATACGAGGCCGATGGAATGGCGTACCTGGTTCTGCTGGTGTACCACGTCGAATCCGTTAAGAGTAGCTTTGCCGGCAGTCGGCCTGGCGAGGGTGCACAGGATATTTATAGTCGTAGTCTTACCGGCTCCGTTGGGTCCCAGAAAACCGAAAATTTCACCCTGATTAACGTTAAAACTGATGTTGTCGACCGCTACCAGTTGCCCGTACTTTTTAACCAGGTTTTCTACTTTAATGATGGGTTCAGGCACGTCGGCTCTATTCTTTCCCCATGATATCTTCGATTTCACGGCAGGAGCGGGAAATTGCCTCCCGGATATCTTTCCATTTCTCCGGTGCCATGTTATGGGCTTTTTGATGTATCAGGCGTCCCAGATTCCTGAGTTCGCGGATGGACTCATGAAACTCCTCGTGGTCGCGTGGTCCCCACCAGTCTTTCATCTGGCCTTTTATCTTTTCGATAACGTCCTTCTGGTCTTTCAGGAATTTCTTTCCTTCCTCGGTAATGGTATATATCTTCTTACCGTCGCGCTCCGAGGAGCTGACATAGCCCATGTCGTCAAGCATCTGAAGGGTGGGATAAACGCTGCCGGCGCTGGGGGTGTAAAAACCGTGAAAGGTGTCTTCCATGGCGCGTATTATCTCATAACCGTGACTCGGTTTGTCTTTCAGGAGATTTAAAATAACGTATTTCAGGTCGCCTTTTTCAAAAAGGCGGGAGTGGCGTTCGAACGGCGGGAAGTGTCTGTTGAACATGATACACATCCTCCTTGATGGATAACGATATATCGTAACATATCATAATGTGGTTGTCAACAGGGTCTGGGGAGATGATACGCTATCAGGATTTCTATTTCTTCTTTACTCTGTACCTGATGATAGTTTTAGGGACTTTGGCGTCGGGGCTGGTGAGGTATTCCTCTTCATGTACGCCGACTATTTTATAGCCGCTATCGATAATGAAGCGGTGCAGTCGCTCGACCGATCTGCTTTCCTGTTCGTAAGAGCCGTGGTGGATTATCTGCGCGACGGTGCCGTATTCCCAGGTCTCTATTTTAATCTCGGCGCCGCCTACTTTCTGCGGAAGGTAAACGGTATCTTCGGGCACCGGCAGGCCGATGACGTTGGTCCATTCTTCCATGGGGGTGAGGTGGGCATCGGGGTAGCGGGTGCGGAGTCCGCCGATTTTAAACGCGGGGCCGCCGCTTTTCTTACGGTCGAAATTCAGGAAAGAAACAGAGCCGTAGAGAACCGGCAGTACCTGGGCAAACACCTCCCCCGGCGCGCCTCTGGCGTAAACCGCCGCCATCTTCTGGGCGGGCATTTCCAGTATTTCAGGCTCGTTTCCGGATGATTTTCCCGGCGTCATTCGTCTGTCTCCTCGGTTATCCAGGCCGCACGTAATCGCTTATTTTGTAACATATATCGCCGTCTATCTGCAACTGAATATTTGTGATTTGTTTCGGTTAATTATATAATTAACTCAAGTTTAGCTTTACCAACTTCGTAATACGATATGGCAGCAAGCCCTCGGCTGATATTAATGTGATATTGTACCGTACGCTTTCAGACGGAAGGCAATCTTGAAAGGAAACGACGATTACACAACCCGAACCTAAAAAGCGCTCGTTTTTATGGAGTTCGCTGCCGTTTTTCATTATTGCGCATGCAGCGCATCATTTTTTAATGGCACTCCAGCAGCCCTTATTTCCCACTATGCGTGATTATTTCAAGATAGGGACGTACACGAAGGCTTCAACTATACCGATGGCTTTCGCTCTTGCCAGCGCGACGGGGCAATTGCCGGCCGGCTGGTTAGCCGACCGCTTTGGGCCGACTGCCCTCATCATGATCGGTACTCTGGGCGTAGCCGTAGCCGGAGTACTCGTCGGGATTTCTCCCAACTTCGTCATGTTGATAGTTTTCCTGATACTGATGGGGCTCTTATCCGGGGGGTATCACCCGGCGGCGACCCCGCTCATTTCCGCCTCGGTCGAGCCACAGCAGCGTGGCCGGGCGCTTGGCTTTCACCTCGTCGGTGGTAA
>JAUWGD010000202.1 GCA_030606585.1 Dehalococcoidales bacterium
CGTTACTGAAAAGCATGGTTCAAGAGGGCAAACTCGGGCGTAAGACCGGTCGCGGTTTCTATGATTATACGCAGAAGTAAGTCGCTCCCCGTCGGGATAAATGGGGTGGGGAGCCTGAAATAATAACGAATGGAAGGTAGAAATAAATGGCAGATGCTAATGATGTTGTAATTGTAAGTGCGGTAAGGACGCCGTTCGGCAGGTTCGGCGGTTCGCTGCGGGACTTTGATTATTACGAGCTGGGAGCCATCCCGATGCGGGAGGTGCTCAAGAGAGTAAATGTTAGTCCCGATAAAGTGGACGAAGTATTCTGGGGAGTCGGCGACACCTCGGCCTGCCGCGACCCGTACACCCCTGTGGCCGGACGGCAGTCGCTCATCAGGGCCGGGCTTCCCCACGAGACGGTATCCATCTCCTTTGACATGGCCTGCGTCGCGGCCATGAACGCCGTCAGGCTGGCAGCCCTGGAAATGAAAGCCGGGGAGATTGAAACGGCTATTTGCGGCGGAGCCACCTCTTTCGGACAGTCGCCGCTCGTGGTCAGGGGCCTCAGGTTCGGCGGACACCGTCTTGCCGATGTCAAGATGGAAGACCCGCTGGTGGCGCTGGGCTATAAGGACTTCAATCCCGTGTCCGTTGACAGCGATAATGTGGCCTATGAATACAAGATAGACCGGCAGGAGCAGGATGAATGGGCGTTTCGGAGTCACCAGAACTACGGTAATGCCTGGAACGCCGGCAAGTTCAAGGATGAGATAATGACCCTGGAAATCCCCCAGCCCAAGGGTGAGCCCGTAACACTGGATATTGACGAGCAGTACCGCGCCAATACTACTCTGGAGAGACTGGCCAGTCTGAAAGCCATCTACGAGACCCGCGCAATTACCGCCGGTAACGCGCCCGGTCTGAACGACGGGGCAACGGCCATACTGGTCATGACGCGTAAGAAGGCCGAGGAGCTCGGCCTGGAAGTCCTGGCTACGGTAGTCGCTTCGGTATCGGTGGCAATCAATGCCAGCCGCATGCCCGAAGGTCCCGGCTATGCCATGAAGAAAATCCTTAAAAAGGCCGACATGACCCTCGATGATATGGAGGTCATGGAGATTAACGAAGCCTTCGCGTGCGTGCCACTGGTATCGATGAAGCTAGCCGTCGATAATGATGACGCCAAGTATAAAGAGTTACAGAAAAAGATGAACATCAACGGCAGCGCCATCGCCATCGGGCACCCCAACACCGCCAGCGGTGCCAGACTCATCATGAACCTGATGTACGAGCTGCGGCGGCGGGGTGGCGGCTACGCCATGGGAGCCATCTGCGGCGGATTGGCCCAGGCTAACGCCTGCATTATCAAAGTAGATTAAGACGGGGTTGTTTTTTATTGTCATTGCGAGCGTAAGCGAATTAATACGCCCCCCTGATTATGGACTGCTTCGGGCTACGCCCTCGCAATGACAAATAAGAATAATATAAAGGAGAATTGCATGGATATTAACAAGTATCGAGTCGACGGCAAGGTGGCCATCGTCATCGGTGGCGCCGGAGACATCGGCAAGGCTATCGCCGAGACATATTCCGGGGCGGGCGCCGATGTGGTTATCAGCAGTCGGAAGCAGGAGAACCTGGATGCGGCCGCTGAGGAAATTAAAGCCAAAACGGGCGGTAAAGTCCTGCCGATTGCCTCTCACATCGCCAAGTTAGACCAGACCAAGCCTTTCGTTGAGCAGGTAATGAAGGAATTCGGCCGGATTGACATACTGGTAAACAGCTCCGGTGCCAGCTTCATGGTGCCTCTTACGGAGATGGAGGAGTGGCAGTGGGATTCGGTGATGAATGTCAATGTTAAGGGCCCGTTTTTCCTGGCCAAGGAGATAGCCCCCATTATGAAAGAGCAGGGCGGGGGCAGTATTATTAACATCACTTCCTATATGGGTATACGGGTGGAGGAATCGCTGGGCGCTTACTGTATCAGCAAGGCGGCCGTCATACATATGACCCATGTTATGGCCAAGGAGTGGGGCAGGTGGAACATCAGGGTTAACGCCATCGCTCCCGCCTGGGTGCACAGTCGCCTGTCCGACCCGTTCCTGCAAATGCCCGGAGTCAATGATAGAATGTTGAGCCAGACCGCGATAGGAAGATTCGGTGAGCCTGACGACGTAGCGGCGATTGCTCTCTACCTGGCGTCCGATGCTGCCGCCAATCAGACGGCCGGCATCTTCCCGCTTGATTACGGTATGCTCACGTAACGATAACCCGACTTATAAGAGAAGGAGGCACTGAGATGTCTTTAAAGGGAAAAGTAGTTCTGGTTACCGGTGCCAGGCAGGGCCTGGGCAAATCGATTTCCCTCGGTATGGCCGGGGAAGGGGCCGACTTGGTGATATGCGACCGCGTCACCGATGACGGCAAGCTGACGGAAACCGCCGGGGAAATTGAAGGTCTCGGCGTGAAAGCCCTGTCCCTGGGTGGCGATATCACCATCGAGGATGACGTCAACAATATCCTCAATCAGGCGCTGGAGAAGTTCGGCAAAATCGATGTGCTGGTAAACAATGCCGGCGTTACCGCGCAGGACTCCTTCCTTAATTTACCCTAT
>JAUWGD010000198.1 GCA_030606585.1 Dehalococcoidales bacterium
TCTAACTCTCCCTTTACTAAAGGGAGAAGCTATCATGTATCTCTCCCCTTTTTAAGTTTCCCCCTTTGAAAAAGGGGGATTAAGGGGGATTTCGTAAGCTTTCTTAACATAAGCTATTGCCGTGCTACGTGAGGTATGCTATACTGGTTACGGACCTGAATCCTGAACACTTATGATTAGTTTACCAAGGGAGGTCAGATAAATTGCCAGACACTGCGACCATCAAACAGCTCCTCGAAGCCGGAGCGCACTTCGGACATCAGACGGGTCGTTGGAACCCGCGGATGAAAAAATACATCTTCACCAAGCGCAACGGCATTCATATCATCGACCTGGAAAAGACCGCCGTCATGCTCGACAACGCCTGCGACTTCATCAAGGACGTGGTCGCCAGCGGCGAATCCATCCTCTTCGTCGGCACCAAGAAACAGGCGCAGGAATCCGTACAGGAAGAAGCCGAACGCTGCTCAATGTACTACGTCAACCAGCGCTGGCTCGGCGGCATGCTCACCAACTTCGCCACCATCCAGGCTCGTATCGACCAGCTTGTGCGCCTCGAAGACCAGATGGCCCGCGGCGAACTCGGCAGACTCACCAAGAAAGAAGTCGGTAAAATCGCCGAGAAGATTGAAAAACTCAACCGGCAGATGGGCGGCTTCAAAGAGATGACGGCCCTCCCCGGTGCCATTTTCATCATCGACCCCACTAAAGAAAGGATTGCCCTCGCCGAAGCGCAGCGCATGGGCATACCCGTCGTCGCCATCGTGGATACCAACTGCAACCCCGACGAAATAGACCATCCCGTACCTGCCAACGACGATGCCATCCGCGCCATCAAGCTCATCTGCACCAAGATGGCGGACGCCGTCATCGAAGGCCAGATGGGTGAGGCGACTGCTGTAACCCCTGAAGTAGTCGAGGAAAAGGAAGAAGAAGCAGCAGCAGAAGAAGCCCCGGCCGTCGAAGCAACCGAACCGTTGATTTTCACACCGGACGCGGAATAAGGAGGAATACTTGGAAATCACCACCCAGATGATAAAAGAACTCAGAAAACAATCCAGCGCCGGTATCATGGACTGCCGCACCGTCCTCGTCGACTGTAAGGGAGATATGGAAAAAGCGCTGGGCAACCTGAAGGAAAAAGGGCTTCTCAAAGCGCAGAAAAAATCAGAACGCACTACCGGCCAGGGTCTGGTCGAAGCCTATATACACACCGCCGGGCGTATCGGGGCACTGGTAGAGCTTAACTGCGAGACCGACTTCGTCGCCCGCACCGACGAGTTTAAAGACCTGGCTCACTCTCTAGCCATGCAGGTAGCGGCGCAGGCGCCTAAATACATATCCGAGGAAGATGTGCCGGAAGACGAAGAAATCGTCCCGGAAGAAGCCTGCCTGCTGCAGCAACCGTATATTAAAGACCCGGCAATAGTTGTTAAAGATATCATCATTGAAACCATAGCCAAATTAGGAGAAAACATCAGGGTACGTCAATTCAGCAGATACGAAATAGGTAGCTAGAGGTAGAAATATGCCTGGAGCTAAATACAAGCGGGTACTACTCAAGCTCAGCGGCGAGGCCTTACGCGGCGGACACAGCTATGGAATCGATAATCCTACCTTAACCAAGATAGCCCGGCAGATAAAGCAGGTGACAGAGACAGGGGTCAGCGTCGGCATCGTCGTCGGCGGGGGTAATATCTGGCGGGGTTCTCAGGCCGAAGCGGCTGGCATGGACCGGGCTACCGCCGACTATGCCGGGATGCTGGCGACGGTAATCAATGCTCTGGCCCTCCAGGACGTGCTGGAAAGAGAAGGCGTCGATACCAGGACGCAATCGTCCCTGGATATCAGGCAAGTGGCCGAACCGTACATCAGGAGGCGCGCCATCCGTCACCTCGAAAAGGGCAGGGTAGTTATCTTCGCGGGGGGTACCGGCAATCCCTATATGACGGCGGATACCGCCGCCGCGTTGCGCGCCATAGAAATCGACGCCGAGGTTCTGCTGATGACCAAGAATAATGTGGACGGCATCTACTCCGCCGACCCGCTCAAAGACCCCAAGGCAAAGAAGTTCGATAAGATTACTCATCTCGAAGTATTAAACAAACGGCTGGAAATAATGGATGCTACCGCTCTATCACTATGTCTCGATAATAAACTTCCCATAATCGTCTTTGACCTTGAGGCTCCGGACGGCATGCTAAAGGTTGCGCTCGGTGAGTCGATAGGTACACTGGTAACAAGTGAGAGCTGATATGGTTAACGAAACCCTGAAAAGCATAGACGATAAAATGAAGGCCTCGATAAAAGTATTCCGCGCTGACCTGGCTACTATACGTACCGGTCACGCCACGCCGGCCCTCGTCGAGCATATTAAAGTGGAATACGCCGGTGTTCCAACGCCGTTAAACCAACTCGCCGGTATCTCGGCGCCTGAAGCCGGACTGCTGGTTATTCAGCCCTGGGATAAAAGCAGCGTCGGCAATATCGAGAAGGCTATATTAAAATCGGAACTCGGCATTAATCCCTCCAATGATGGCAATATTATCAGGATAGCTATTCCCCCCCTCAGCGAGGAGCGCCGCCAGGAACTTATTAAGATAGTGCACCGGAGGATAGAGGAGAGGCGGGTAACCATACGCAGCCTGCGTCATGACGCTATGAACGACCTCAAGAAGATGGAAAAGGACAAGGAAATATCGCAGGACGAACACAAACGCGCTCAGGACCAGCTGCAAAATATAACCGACGTGTTTATGAACGAGATTGAAAAAGTCGGTAAAGATAAGGAACAGGAACTCCTGGAAGTCTAGTACGGATAGTCCGTGCTGCTCCGGTCAGGCCTTTCGCGGAGTAG
>JAUWGD010000165.1 GCA_030606585.1 Dehalococcoidales bacterium
GGTTAATTATATAATTAACCTTAAGTCTAACTTTGCCAGCTTCGTAATACGATATTTCAGCAAGCCCGCGGCGATAATTAAGTTTGCTGTTGTGCCGTCAGCTTTCGGGCGGACGGCAATCTTGAAAGGAAACTACGATTACACAACCTGAACCTAAAAAGCGCTCATTTCTGTGGAGTTCGCTCCCGTTTTTCATTATTGCGCATGCAGCCCATCATTTCCTGATGGCGCTCCAGCAGCCGCTGTTCCCCACCATGCGTGATTATTTCAAGATAGAGACGTACACGAAGGCTTCCACGATACCGATGGCTTTCGCTCTTGCCAGTGCTACGGGGCAGTTGCCGGCCGGCTGGTTTGCCGACCGCTTCGGGCCGATTCCCCTAATCATGATTGGTACTCTGGGCGTAGCCGTCGCCGGCGTGTTCGTCGGCCTTTCCGCTAACTTCGTCATGTTGATAATTACCCTGATGTTCATGGGCCTTTTGTCCGGGGGTTATCACCCGGCGGCGACACCGCTGATTTCGGCGTCGGTCGACCCTCAGCAGCGCGGCCGGGCACTTGGTTTTCACCTTGTCGGCGGGAACGCCGCCTTCTTCGTGGCACCGATTGTTGCCGCGGGTGTCGTCGGAGCGTTTGGAGAGGAAAGCGGGTGGCGGTATTCGTACTTTATCCTCGCAATACCAACGATCATATTTGCTTTGATTTTCTATGTTTATCTATCGCATCATGGCGGCAAAGCTCACGTAGAGACGGTAAAGAAGAGGATTATCGAGGAGAGCCCCCCTCAGCCGGGATACAAGCGGCGGCTGATTGCCTTTTTAACAATGATGATAGTCGGCGGAGGCATCGGCATGTCGATTCTGCCTTTCCTTACGCTGTATATGACGGACGATCTTGGAGCGTCAAATGCGATGGCCGGCGGGCTGATGGCAGTCGTATTTTCCTCGGGGCTATGGGCCGGCCCCCTCGGCGGATATATTTCGGATAAAATCGGCAGCGTAAAGGTAATTATCGCCACAGGTCTTATTTCCGGTGTACTGATTTATGCTTTTAAACTGGTTGAGTTGGGTCCCAGCCTCTACGTCTTACTGTTTTTCCAGGGTCTTATTATGGCTATACGGATGCCGGTAACCGAGGTATTTATCATGACCCAGGCTCCCGGCAAACACCGTTCCAAGATTTTTGGTATTTACTACTCCACCATGCAGTATACGGGGGCGATATTCGTGCTGCCCGGCGGCTATTTACTGGAGAGGTTCGGCTTTGACACGATGTTCACGTGGGCGGCAGTCGGGGTTACGATAGTGGCGATAATAACAGCGTTCTTTATATTCGACGCCAAGGACCATTATCGGGATGAAACACAGGTTTCGTGAAGGCAGACCTGAAAGAGTCTGACTAAATTACTATTCCTCGCCCTCTCCCTCTATCAGCTTTTCCCCGTACTCCAGCAAAATCTTCTGCCGTTCCGGGGAAATTTGTTGCGATTCCAGCCAGGCTTTCAGGGCGGCGATGGGTTTAATTTCTTCAGCGGCACGGTCGCCCAGTCTCAGGCGTGTTTCGCGCTGTATTTCGCGGGCAATGGTGGCGTAGTGGGCTTCTTTCAGGGCGTCCCTGATTTCGTTATTACGGAGCTGTCCTTCAATTGATGACGGCAGGTTTATTTTCAGGCGCACGACGGCATCACTGACACCGGTTGCCTGCCCGGCGATAGCCCGGAGCACGGTGGCGGTGGGGTCAAGGTCATCGGCTTCCGGGGTAGCTTCTATCGTCAGAAAGCGGCGGGCGTTGACGGGGTGGAAGTCAAAGGATACCTGCCTTTTGCCGGCAGACGGGTCCGACTCGATATCTACCACGTAGAACCCTTTTTCGTCGTTCTCCTCCCCGAAGTCCACGCGCTCCAGGCTGCCGGAGTACACCACCGGCGGGTTTTCGGATAGCACCTGGTGCTTGTGAATATGCCCCAGCGCCACGTAGTCGAAGACGGGCAGGGCGATATTGCTGAGCAAAACAGCAGGCTCCTGCCCGATGGACATCAGGCTTTCCGAGCCTCTGCCTACTTTGGCATCGCCCACCAGAACATGGGCGGCGAGTACGGCGGGCAGGGTGGGGTCGAGGGAGGCGGCTTTTTCTGATATGACCCGGGTTAGAGCTTCCTGCATCTGCTGGTTGACCTGCTCCAGATTGAGGTTTTTATAATCCTCGCGACTGAGCAGGGTGCTGCGTCTCAACCAGGGTATAGATACGACCTGCACGGTACCGCTGGCCGTCGGGATATTATAAATGTCGGGTCGACTTGACGACACGTAGATATTCTTTACTGCCAGCGTATCGAAAATTTCGGTGGTGGTGGCTCTCCAGCTGGCATTGGGCATGTCGTGGTTGCCCGCGAGCAGGAATACCGGTATGTTACTCGTGGCCAGGCGGTTAATGCGTTTGGCGAATTCCCGCTGCTGGGTCTGGCTGGGTTCGCGGGTCTTGTAAGCGTCGCCGCAGAACAGGACCAGGTCCACGCTGTTTTCCAGGGCGTATTCGATGAGCTGGTCGAGGGCCGAGAGGAAGTCACTCAAACGCGAGGACAGCCCGGTGTCGGGGTCGATACGCCCGTAATTCTCGACGCCGAGGTGTAAATCGGCGAAGTGGATGATTTTCACTCTTCAATTATAGCTGGCTGAAAACCTTACATCAACATCATAACTCTTCTATAAATCAATTACGGCGGAATCGTTTGATTTACTGTTTCTGTTCGTATATCATGGCGCTATACCGGGTCTGGCAGGCAAATGTGAATTACGAGATAGAAAATACGATTTCAGAAAAACGGGTGTGGGGCTTCTGGGCGACGGTGGGATGGGGCGTTCTGGTCATATTCATCAGTGTTGTTGTCCAGGCAATAATCGCGTTTATCTTCATCATCGCCAAGCTTGTTACCGAAGCGGAAATCGAGCTTATCGAACTTGATTTTTTGGAGTGGCTGGAGACCATTGACCTGGGACTGCTCATTTCTCTTTCTATAGTTATCTCGGCGATTATATGTGTCGGCCTGATTTTCATTATTATTAAAGTCCGCAGGGGCGCGACCGTTGCCGATTACCTCGGTTTTAGGTCAATCAGTACCCGGACGGTCCTTGTTGCGCTGGCTATCTCCGTGGTGTTTATCGTGTTATCCGTCCTGGTAAACATGGGTCTAAACAGGCCCACTGATTCGGATATTATGGTACAGGCATATACGTCCAGTGTCTGGCCGGCGTTGTTCTGGATGGCCGTTGTGGTTTTCGCCCCGTTTTTTGAGGAGGTCCTGTTTCGCGGTTTCCTGTTTGAAGGCTTGAGGCAATCCAGAATCGGAATCGCCGGCACGGTCATCTTAACATCGCTGGTCTGGGCGGGGTTTCACCTGCAATACGGTCTTTTCGAGATAGCCTCGATATTCGTTTTGGGAGTGATATTCGGCGTCGTGAGGTACAAGACCGGGTCGTTGTGGGCTCCCATGATAATGCATGCAGTCAACAACCTGCTGGCGGTGCTTCTAATAGCCCTTGAAATCGGCGTGTAAGCCGGATGGCGTATTCGCAGATTGCGGGTGTTACTATTTTAACAGGCCCGGGACTTCCTGTAATGATGAGAGTACCGGTCCTTCCCAGTCTTCTTCACGGTCGATGAAGTGAGTATC
>JAUWGD010000145.1 GCA_030606585.1 Dehalococcoidales bacterium
AACCGCCACAACATCGGGTTTATGTGCGTCAGGCACCTTGCCAGGGCGCAGGGCATCCGCTTCGACAGGAAGCAGGGACAGGCCCGCACCGGTATCGGTAATATCGCCCGCAAACGGGTCGTGCTGGCCCGCCCGCAGACCTATATGAACGCCAGCGGGGAATCGGTCAGTGCCCTCGTCAGAAAGCTCAATATCACCCCTTCCGACCTTATCGTTATCCATGACGACCTCGACCTGCCTCCGGGTAAAATCCGCCTCCGACTCGGCGGCGGCTCCGGCGGGCACAAGGGAATCGAATCCATCATCGCCCGCCTGGGCAGCTATGATTTCTACCGCGTCAGGGTCGGCGTCGGACGACCGGATACAGTCGAGGACTCTACCGCCATTAAAGAAGAAGCAGTCATCGCTTACGTCCTCGCCGACTTTACCCGGGAAGAGAAAAGGATTATCGAAAAGATTATGCCCGATGTCTCTCAGGCGATAATCTGCCTGCTCGCCGAGGGACTTGACGCCGCCATGAACAAGTTCAACTGATGCTAAATCCGCATGGAAAATAATAAGGTATTTTTCATCAAACTTATTCATTCCGCCATATTCTTCTCCATGGTATTCTGCCTGTTTTATATTCTTTACGCTGCCATTATCCGTAAATATGACTGGATATTGCTCACAGCGATAGTGATGATTCTAATTGACGGCGCATCAATAGCCCTTAACCGGTGGCGTTGCCCGCTTACCACCCTTGCCGAGAAACACGGCGCAGCCGACGGCGCCATTACCCACATGTTCATGCCCCGCCGATGCGTACCTTACGTGTTCAAGCTTTTCATCGTTTTTTACGTTATTGAGCTTGTCTGGCTGGGTATAAGCTACTTTGGCTAAAAGCGGTAACAACCCATTCTTTGCCCGAACGCAATCGCAGGTGTTATAATTTCCATATCTGAAGGGAATTAACCTTGAAAGACAAACTCATATTCATCGGGGTCATCGGCGGCGGCGAGGTTCCATCGCAGGTAGCCGAACAGGCGGAAGAGACAGGCCGTGAGATTGCCCGCCGGGGCGCGGTGCTGGTCTGCGGGGGGCTGGGGGGCGTTATGGAAGCCGCCTGCAAGGGCGCCAGCGACGAGGGCGGGCTGACCATAGGCATACTCCCCGGAGACAACCGCCTGGCCGCCAATCCCTACGTTAAAATACCCATCGTTACCGGCATCGGCCACGCCCGTAACGTGGCGGTGGTTAAATCTTCCCAGGCGATTATCGCCATCGACGGCAGCTACGGCACGCTCTCGGAAATCGGCCACGCTTTACAGAGCGGAATCCCCGTTATCGGCCTGAATACCTGGTCGCTCTCGATTGACCGAAGGATTGATGATGGTATTATCCCCGCCGACAGCCCCAAAGACGCCGTAGATAAAGCCATAGAGCTTATTAATAACCAGCAGTAATTCCGGGGTATGGGAGAGAAAAATGTCAACGATTGAAAACGTAAAAGCCATAGAAATACTCGATTCCCGCGGCAATCCCACCCTTGAGGTGGAGGTCGAGCTTTACGACGGCACGCTGGGTCGCGCCGCCGTGCCCTCCGGGGCCAGCACCGGCACGCACGAGGCCGTAGAGCTCCGTGACGGCGATAAGTCAAGGTACGGCGGCAAGGGCGTCCTCAAGGCGGTAGCCAACGTTAACGACAGCATTGCCGGGGTTATCATCGGAATGTCCGCCGAAGACCAGGCAGGCATCGACCATGCCCTGATAGAACTCGACGGCACCCCCGATAAATCGCGTCTCGGCGCCAATGCCATCCTGGGTACATCGCTGGCGGTAGCCCATGCCGTCGCCAGACTGATGGACATGCCCCTCTACCGCTACCTCGGCGGCGTGAGTACCTACACGCTGCCGGTCCCGATGATGAATATCCTCAACGGCGGCAGGCATGCCGCCAATTCCACGGACCTGCAGGAATTCATGGTAATGCCCGCGGGCGCCAGGAGCTTCAGCCAGGCCCTGCAGATGGGTGCCGAGGTCTACCACGCCCTGAAAAAAGTACTCAAGGACAAAGGACTCGATACCAATGTCGGCGACGAGGGCGGCTTTGCCCCCTCCCTCCCCTCGAACAGAGACGCGATCGAGGCAATCCTGGCCGCTATCGAGGCCGCCGGTTACAAGCCCGGCAAGGACTGTTACATCGCCCTGGACCCGGCCTCCAGCGAGTTCTACGAAAACGGTAAATACGTCCTTGCCAGAGAAGGCAAAACGCTGACTCCCGCCGAGATGGTAGATTATTATGTCAACTGGGCTAACGAATACCCTATCATCTCCATCGAGGACGGCATGGCCGAGGACGACTGGGAAGGATGGCAGCTTATCACCCAGAAACTGGGCGGTAAAGTCCAGCTTGTTGGTGACGACCTCTACGTCACCAATGTCAAGCGCCTCACCAAGGGCATGAGCCTTAAGGCGTCAAACTCCATCCTCATCAAGCTCAACCAGATAGGCACCCTGACGGAAACCATCGACGCCGTCAGGATGGCCCAGCAGGCCGGCTGGACGGCTATCGTGAGCCACCGCTCCGGCGAGACCGAGGACACTACCATCGCCGACCTTTCCGTCGGACTGAACACCGGCCAGATTAAGACCGGAGCCCCCTGCCGTTCGGAGCGTACCGCCAAGTACAATCGACTCCTCCGCATCGAGGACGAGCTGCAAGAGAGCGCCAGTTACGCCGGCCTGAAAGCATTCTACAATCTGAAATTATAACGAAAATGAGAGCCCGGTCGCTGGATGTCATTCCCGCGAAAGCGGGAATCCAGAAAATAAGAGAGTAATATAATAAAATCCCATATGGAGAGAATTATATGCAAATTTCGTCTCATTTCTGGATTCCCAATCAAGTTGGGAATGACGAGCGGGTAATTCAGAAAAGTAAAGTATAGTATAGAAAAGAGAAGAAATGCCTGAAGTAGCCCCGGGAATTCACTGGATAAAGCTGCCGATAGATGATGCTAGAGGGCCGTCACATATCAATGTCTACCTTGTTCGCGGGGATAAAGGATATCTCCTCGTCGATTCCGGATGGAACACGGACTCATCGTTCGGCACCATGCACAACACCCTGGTTAAAAACAGGGTGGGATTCGAGGATATTTCTCAGATACTTGTCACCCACGTCCACCCCGACCACTACGGTATGGCCGGGAGGATTAAGAAACTCTCCGGGGCTACCATCGCCATGCACCCCATCGAAAAAGATTTCATCGAACCCCGGTATGTCCACATGGAGGAACTGCTCCACCAGACCGACCGCATGCTCATTGATAACGGCGTGCCCCGCGACGAGATGGAAAAGCTCAGGGACGCCACCGTGGGACTGGAGCAGTTTATCGACCCCACCCCACCCGATATCACTCTCCGCGACGGCGACACCATCACTACCGGCGAGTTCACCTTCAAGGTTATCTGGACGCCGGGTCACTCGTCGGGGCATATCTGCCTCTACGAACCCGAGAAGAAAATCCTGCTCTCCGGCGACCATATCCTGCCGAAAATCACCCCCAACATCAGCGTCCATCCCCAGTCGATTGAAAATCCCCTCGGCCGGTACATAGAGTCGCTCAAGGCCCTGAGGCATCTGAAAGTAGAGCTCGTCCTGCCCGGCCATGACCAGCCCTTTACCGGATTCGCGCCGCGCATCGACGAGATAATACATCACCACGAACTGAGAAACCGGGAAATTCTGTCGGTGATGGGGGGCCAGGCCAGAACGACCTACCAGATAGCCCGGGAAATAATATGGGGAGATAAGTCCCGGTGGCATGACCTGCCCGAATTTCATCAAAGAATGGCCGTCTTTGAAACATTAGCCCATCTGGAGATGATGGCCGCCGAAGGCAAGCTGGACAGGTTTCCCCGGAACGGCATTATATATTACCGCCAAAACTGATATAATATGACCGGATGAAGAAGATTGGCATCACCACTACCGTGCCTGTAGAGGTTCTGATAGCCGCCGGTTATCAGCCAATCGACCTGAACAATATCCTCGTTGCCGACCCCAATCCGGGACGGCTCATCACCATCGCCGAGAGGGCCGGCTTTCCCCTCAACTGCTGCAGCTGGATAAAGGGAATCTACGGAGTATGTATGGACGCCAACATCCGGGATGTCCTCTGTGTTACCGGCGGCGACTGCTCCAACACTATCATGCTCATGGAAACCCTGAAACTAAAGGGA
>JAUWGD010000188.1 GCA_030606585.1 Dehalococcoidales bacterium
AAATCGGGGATATTTTCATGGTAGAAAGCTTCCACACGGTTGAGTTTGGCCAGGTTTTCCGAAACACGAATGGTGAATTGCTTGATATAATCCTCCCTGGAATAATCCTTATCCAGGACCTGTTTAAAGAGCTTCTGCAGGTCTTCATACTTGGGAATCCAGCCGGTGGGAGTCTCTATCGCATCGACGTCATTATTGACGCGGAGCTCCATCCACTTTACCCAGACATGCTTATCCTGGTGGCCATTTAAAAACTCCCCGGTTTTCAAATCCCTCAGGAAGTAATTCACCCCGAACACCGGCGGTACTTTATCCAGATTTTTCCCGAATTGCAGGTAGTTATGGAGATACTGCCCCAGAGGAATAGAGATAAAGTCCTGAATACTCATGATGTTTATCTCCTGTTTGCCTTCTGCCTCGATGGTGGCAAAGGTCGTTTCCGTCTCCAGAGCCGCGCCGTAGGCAACAATACCATGCTCCCAATCGAATCCCTGCTGCACCGGCACGTAACTGCGATAGTCGCGGCCGCCGTATAAGATACCACCCAGTTCTACACCCGCGGGATTCTCCAGCTCAGGGTCGCAATTTGCCAGTACCTTAAGAGCAACGGTATAGCGGGCGTTCTTATGAGCCGGCGGCACTTTTTCTCCCTTTTCATCGGTCTTGCCTTTAAACCAGTCGCCGGTGAAGTTTATCCCGCTTTCGGGAAGCTCGATATCCATTCCCAGCCACCACGGCCTGGCGTCCTTGACCAGGATATTAGAGAAGATAATCTCCCCCGGGTTGGTAAGTATCTCTTGGATAAGGGGGTCATCCCTGGGGTTAATGTCCTGAATAATACCGAAGATACCGCACTCGATATTCACAGCCCTGCAGACACCATCGATATTACGGACGTAACCGATGTCATCGGCCAGTATCGTTTCCCCCGGAAGCATGGCGGTAGAGGTCTTGCCGCAGGCG
This sequence comes from Dehalococcoidales bacterium, assembly GCA_030606585.1. Taxonomy (GTDB): domain Bacteria; phylum Chloroflexota; class Dehalococcoidia; order Dehalococcoidales; family RBG-16-60-22; genus JAFGPF01. The sequence continues at coordinate 964 of JAUWGD010000188.1, forward strand.
CTGGGAAAAGCACCGGCAATATAGGTCTTGCGTCCATCCGGTCCACAAACTCCCATTATCATAAAGTGCTCGGCCAGCCACCCTTCCTGATGGGCCTTGCGGATAGCCAGCCGGAGGGCCAATTTTTTGAAGCCTATGGAATTACCGGCATACTGGTTGTTGATGCTGTAGACCGTGTTCGTCGAGTAATCTATATAGATGCGTTTCTTTTCATGATTCACGCTCACCATATTTTCGTTCAATTTACCTGCCGAGTGTAAGGTATTAAAGAATTCCGTCCCCGGACCTGCCCGGCGGAAAGCGTCATAACCCTTCCGGTACAGGAGGTCGACGCTGTGAGCTACATACCAGGAATCGGTGCACTCCAGGCAATAAATGGTGAATTCGGAATCAGCCGGGCCCAGGGTGAGAAAGCGCACAATCATGGTACGCCCCTCCATCGAATCCTTACATAACCCTTGTACTTCCGTAATTCCCTCTTCCCGTTCAATCTGGTTGAGAGCATCATTGAGAGAATCCCCCTTCGGCACGAGGAGCTTGGTAACTGCGCGGTCACGACCCTGGTCATGGGGACCGTCAAAATGGAAGGTATGCCCCGGGGTAGTTAAAGCGGCGCTCTCTTCACCGGTAACAATCGCCATGTTCCTGATATAGGCGACCTCATCAGCCGTATCGCTGCAGATAAAGACTGTATCCGGATTACTGAGTTCAGCCGACTCATAAATGGCCCTGTGTACCTCTGGATTATCTATGACAGATAACTTTTTATAGTCATTCTGGCTGGTTTTCGCCTGTAAAGCTGCAAGATAATTTTTCAAGACTACCTCCCCAATATTTAATCAGGCCCTGCCAGCTACCTGCATACTTTCTCTGTATTCCAAAAATAGCGAGAGAAAACGGGCGTGACATCAGCCCTTAAGATATCTCCTGATAATCCGGAGGTCAAATTAATGATTTATACCAGAATTATAGCACATTATTATAAAAAAAACACCGTCCGTTTGCAAAATTATTCACCCTCCGGACTTCCCTTAATAAACCCCCTTATGTATAATGATTAAAGGTAAAGGATAATGCAGGCTTATGATTCGCAAATGTAATGGAAAAGACGCCGGGTTCATATACAATATCATTAACGAGGCTGCCAAGGCCTACGAAGGTGTCATTGAGGCCGACTGCTATCACCAGCCCTACATGCCCGAGGAAGAATTGGAGCAGGAGATGAAACGGGTAACCTTTTACGGATGGGAAGTCGATGGGGAACTGGTTGGCGTGATGGGTATCGAACCGATTAAAGACGTCACCCTCATCCGTCATGCGTACGTGTTGCCTCAATACCAGAACCAGGGAATAGGTAACAGGCTGCTCGACTATATTAAAAGCCTGACAATCACCTCTACTTTGCTGGTGGGGACATGGGCGGCGGCACACTGGGCGATTGCATTTTATCGGAAACACGGGTTCAATCTTCTACCGGACAAAGACAAGCTGCTGGCAGATTACTGGGATATTCCGAAACGCCAGATTGAAACCTCGATAGTCATGGGAATAAAAACTAACAACAACCAAAAGGAGTTGCTATGGGTAAGGAGTGGATAAGCAGGTTAATTCAGGCAGCAGTGATTACCATCACTCTTGCCGCGGTATGTCAGGAACTGGAAAAACCTAAAGAAGAGAGGCACTGGCACGGGAAGCTGGGCTTTATACCCTATGACTTCCGGCTGCCTACCATCGAGCGGTTGAAGGAAGCGTACTGGAATGCGGACATCAGCCGGATTTTTACTTCGGAGGCGTGGGGCATCGGCTGGGGGATTAACTTCCACGCGCTGCTGGAAAAGATGAGGCTCATCGGCGAATCTTATATATCCGAGGATGATTTCCTGATGCCGACACGGACCCTGAAAAAGATTCTGGAACACCGCCCGGTGATGGAGTAAGGGCTGTCTCAGACGTTAGTGCCGTGCGATGTGGTTAATCCCACCAAGAAAATAAAGAAATAGATATCCTGACGACCCTAAATAACCTCCCCCCACACCCCGTCCCGGTAAAGCCTGACCAGCCTCACCGGCAGAAGACGATTGGCCAGGTCATGGTTGCTCCTGGCGTAGACCTTGACATAGTTGCCCGTCAGGCCGGACCAGATACCTCCGGCTTTCTGCTCCCAGAGC
>JAUWGD010000206.1 GCA_030606585.1 Dehalococcoidales bacterium
AGGATGTCGTTCGCTTCCAGCGCGCCGATGACGAATTCGGGACACGGGTTATCCCCGAGGATAAATTCCTTGACCAGTCTCTCGGCGATAACCGGGTTGACGTAGCCGTAGCATATCGGCGGATAGCCCGGCTTGCTGATAATCGCCAGCGGCTCGGCATAGCAGTGCCCCATGCAGCCGACCTCTATCACCGGGCAGTCGAGTTTACGCTTTTTCACCTCGTCTCTAAAAGCCTGGAGGACATCCAGGGCTCCGGCGGCACGTCCGCATGTAGCCGCGCCGACCATGATAACGGGCTTGTCGTGCCACAGCTCCCGCCAGTGGGATTCGGCACGCTCCTTTATCTCCCGGAAGGCGGCGGCTACCGTCGCCTTTTCACTTGTTTTCACTCTTATCTTTATCCTTCGTTACAGTATCATACCCGAAGGCGAGCAGTATGCCGTCGACTCTGGTCGGTTCTACCCCGCCCTCCGGCTTGTCATCGACCACCGTAACCGGCGCCATGGTGCAGCAACCCACGCAGGCAACCGTATCCAGGTCGAACTCGCGGTCTTCGGTGGTTTCGCGCGGATTGATACCCAGCCTGCGTTTCCAGGCGTCCAGCGTGATATACCCGCCCTTCATGTGGCAGGCGGTGCCCAGGCATACCCTTATGGAGTGCTTACCCGGCGGATTGAGGCGGAACTGATTGTAAAAAGTGACCACGCCGTAAACGTCTATCGCCGGTATGTCGAGGTATTCGGCGATTTCCGTCATGGCTTCACGCGGCAGGTACCCGAGCTTGCCCTGGACCTTCTGCAATATGGGAATCAGGCTCAGTCTCTTGCGACTGAACCCGTTTAAAATGCGCTTTGTCTCCTGTTTGTGCTGCTCCTGTTCCCCGCTGGGGGTGTCCTGTTTTTTCGCGGTCATGCCGGTCACAATCTGGTTTGCGTTTTGCCTATCTCAATTCTGGCGTAGCTGGCTACGTTTGTCAAGGAACTGGCTCTGATGGCTCTGCTCCTCACCCCTGAGCCCTTTCCCCGAATATCCGGCTGCCTATTCTGATAACGTTAGCGCCCTCTTCCAGGGCAATCCGGTAGGAGTCTGTCATTCCCATCGAGAGGTATTTCATTTCCACGTTCGGCGGGTTGCTTGCCCTGATACGTTCGAATACCCTTTTTGTCTCTTTGAAGTAGGGCCTGGAGTCCTCCGGTCGTCCGCCCAGCGGCCCCATGGTCATCAGCCCCATCACCCGGATATTCTTGAGAGTCGAAATTTCACCGATTAACCGTTCGGCGTCCTCCGGGTACACGCCCGCCTTCTGTTCTTCCCGTCCGCTGTTTACCTCGATGAGTACCGGCATGGTCCTGCCGGCTTGGGCGCACCTTTTATCTATCTCTGCGGCGAGTTCGGTAGAGTCCACCGTCTCTATCATGTCGAAGATATCTACCGCTTTTTTAACCTTGTTTTTCTGGAGGTGTCCGATGAAATGCCATTCGACTCTGCCGCCGACTACCTGATAGGCTTTTTCTGCTTCCTGGACGTAGTTCTGCCCGACTATTCTCACACCGGCTTCTACGGCTTCCAGGATTTCCCGGGGTTCTCTAGTTTTAGCCGCCGCCAACAGTTGCACGCCGGCGGGTAGTTCGTTCAGTATTTGCCTGACATTCTGCTTAATTGTCACCGGCGGGCCCCTGTTTTACTCGTCTGCCAGGGCTTCTGTCGCTTCATCTATCTGTTGCTGGAGTTGTTGCTCCTGCCATTTATTATATTCTTCCGTCCATTGCTTAAGGCCTTCTTGCAGGTTCTTCCGATATTCCTCCTGGGCTTTCTGGTTCGCTTCCGCGACCTTCTTATAAGCTTCGAGCTGCTGCTCGTAGTATTCTCGTTCGCTGTCTCCCCCTCCGAACAAATCGCAGGCGGAAACAAACGGCAGCGATGCCACTAAAATAGCCAGCGGTACAAGATGCCGCTTTTTCATTATTATCCTCCTGTCAGGCCTACTTTATTACACTCTATTTTATATTAACGTTGCAACCGCTACAAAGTTACTCAGGGTACCCGTATACTATCATTATAAACCATTTGCAGTCCGTTATTACAGGGGGATTCACGGGATTTTCTTCAGGCATAATGGTGGGTTTAAGAGAGGCGAAGCCTCTCTTTTTTCATTTCCCCCGCTCCTGTGAAACCTCGTCAGGAGAGGGGGCTCACTCTGAAGGGTTCACCCTGAAGGGATACAGGCGTTCACCTAGAAGGGTTCACCCTGAAGGGGTGAGGTAGAATCTCATCCCCTGCTAATTACCCTGAAGGGAGAAGGTTTAAAATAGCAGGGGTAAGGTATAGTCGGTTGCTGCGGGGTAAAAATGATAAAAAATCACCTTACTAAGAATTTATTCATAAATGAATAAATGGCGGTAAAGTGAAACAAAGTCTCAC
>JAUWGD010000068.1 GCA_030606585.1 Dehalococcoidales bacterium
GGTGCCGTCTTTAAGGTATACTGTTATCTCTTCGGCGTCTTTTACTACGTGATTGTTGGTGATAATCAGACCAGCGGGGTCAATAATGAATCCCGAACCCATACCCAGGTCCGTTTCGATGCGTACCACCGCATTTTCAGCAAAGGCGGTCACCTCCTGTGCCGTCATCGCCTCGAACTCACTTGTCTCGGGAATGATTACCGAGGCTTCGGTAGTCTCCACACCCATCTTGCGGGGAAGCCACAGAGGGCCATAATCGTTAGCCGAGTTATCAGTCAGGCGAGTCATGTTAGTGCCGTCTGTGTCCATAATGTAGATTTCTGCCTGGTCGCGGTCTTTCCACGAGTGGAAAGTAATCTGTGTCCCATCCGGTGACCAGCTAGGCCAGTTGTTGCTGTAACTTGCAGAAGATAATATCTTCCGTACGTCGGTGCCGTCAGCATCCATAATAAATATTACCCATTGATTATTGAGGAGTGTTTGGAAGAGAATCTCCTTCCCATCGGGAGACCAGGAAGGCCAGGTATCCCAGGTGGTGTTGCGGGTCAGGCGCCGCTGGTCGGTGCCATCGGCATTCATGGCATAGATTTCCGTATTTCCATCGCGGTCGGAGACGAAGACTATCTCGGTGCCATCTGGCGACCACTTTGGAAAGTCCTCGTAAGCCGAGTTATGCGTCAGTTGGACAAAGTTGCCGCCATCCGCATCCATGACATAGATTTCCGATGTGTCATCCTCCCAGGATTGAAAAGCGATTTTCGTACCATCGGGAGACCAGTCAGGTTCGTACGCCTTTCGCCCCGAGACGAGTGGGAATTCCCAGCTTCCATCATCGTTAATTGTGTATATATCACCTTCGGGCCCTTCGAGACTATAGACGATGCGCCGCCCGTTGAGTGAGCAGGAAAAACGCCCGCTATTGGCGTGGTTAGTAGTAAGCCGCTTCTGATTATTACCTTCTATATCCATAATATAGATATCGAATACATCGTCCTCATTGTCGCGGTCAGACAAGAAGGCGATACGGTCCGGCTCCACAGTGACGTCGACCGTGGTTGAGAGAGTGATATCTCCCTGGGTAACCTCGGCTTTCACGGTGTCCTTGTAAGTATCCGGTTCGCCGCCGGCGGTAAAAAGCCCGCTCTCATCTATGGTACCCCCACCTTTTACCACTCTCCAGTTAACGTCCAGGCCGGAAATGCGATTACCGTATTTGTCCGCACCTACTGCCACGAACTGCTGAGTCATCTGCATGCCTATATCCGAAGGGTCGGGGGCAACGAATAACTGCCCCAGAGGACCCGGTGTAACATTTATGGGAGCCCTGGCAGTGCGAGACAAATCCCCCTGTTTTACTTGAACTTCAATAGCTTCGTCGTAATTCTTCGCTATTTCGCTTACTTCAAGGAGGCCTTCTGGAGTGATAGAACCTGCGTTCTCGTCGATTATGAGCCAGGTGGTTTCCACATCATCGAGCAGGTTGCCGTACTGGTCTGTAGCCGCCGCATCAAGCTGTTGGGTTTCACCAGCCACCACAACAATCGGAGAAATGGTCACTATCTCCAAAGGGTCAGGTTTTATCGTCACTAAAGTTGAATCTTGGGTGTATATATTACTTAGCTTGGCGTTTACGGTTACTCCTTCGTCATAGGTGCCGGCCTTGGTTCCCGCTGTCAGTATGCCATCTTCCGCTACGGTGCCTGCCCCCTCGGCGGCTTCCCAGGTGAGTTCGGCCTCGGAAATCGGGTTTCCGTAAGCATCTACGACCATAACGACGAACTCCTGCGTCTGCCCTATATCCAGTTCTACCGTATCAGGATTCAGCTTCACTTGGTCAAGAGGACCGTGCGTTACGTTAATGGTCAGAGTCATGATGGTGGTTTCAGGAGGTTCACCTTTTTTGACAACCGTTAGCGTGACTGTAAATTCGCCAGCGCTGGTATAATCATGTGTCACGGGTTGCTCAACAGTGGTAGTGGTCATCGTGGCGCCGTCGCCAAAGTCCCACTTGAACTCATCAGCCTTCTTAAATAGAGAGGTTTCTGTTTTGTTGGTAAAGTCTACCGTCAGAAGCGCCGTTCCGCTGGGTACACTGGCTTCAAATGTAGCCTGTGGAGGCTGACAACCGATTGCCGGTAGTATCAGAGACAGGATAAGTAAACTGAAGATACATAAATGAAGAAGCTTTTTCATATCTAACCTCACTAACGCGTTTTCAGGAAAAATAAAAAGGCACCGTTACCGCATTTATGGCGGTTACCATGCCTCCGTCAAATCCTGCAATCTTCCCAAGCCCATCGTTATCTTCGATTTGATTTTTAGTAACTCAAGTTTACTTAACTTGTGATGGCTTGTCAATACCTCCCGAGAATTTTTAGTAAATTTTTAGATTAATTATATAGCTCTAATAGTGAAAACAGCTTGTTTCTGCCGTATGTCTTCAATCGATTTTTATCAGGCCCTGCTTGATGGCCACCACCACGGCTTCGGTGCGGGCATTGGCGTTCAGTTTACGCAGGATGGAAGTGACATGGTTTTTGATGGTCTGCTCGCTGATGCCAAGTTCGGCAGCAATCTGCTTGTTGAGGTAGCCCTGGGCAATGTATTGCAGTATTTCTATCTCCCTGGGGGTAAGGGGTGATATGAAGGCTTCGGACTCGCTCCGGGAGGTGAGTTCTTGAAATTGCTGTAACACATGCTCGGCCACCTTTGGCCGGGCGGTAAGACTCTCATTAATGGGGTGTTCGCCTTTAGAGACACGCCTGACAATATCAATCAACTGGTCTGCGGTAACTTCCTTACTTAAATAAGCCACCGCCTGAGCTTTAAGCGCCAGGAACAGCTGAGTATCCTCCGGGTTGGAAGTGAGCATTATAACGCCGATATTAGGCGAGCGTTGTTTTATCTTGCGTCCCAGTTCCAGTCCGTTCTCTGAAGGACCGTCAAGGTCCAGTAAGGCTACATCCGGCGGGAGGTTATCAATTGCTTTAAGTACTTCACCACTTATACTGGCAGTACCGACAATTATTATGTCATCGGTATCAGAGAGGGTCTGCTCTATCGCCTGCTGAAACAATGATTGCTGACTGATTATAAATACCTGTATCTTGTTGTTCTTGTTGTTATTCATAGCTCCTGTTTCGGTTCGGGCCTCGGATAGATTGGCCTTAACCGTTCTACCTCCTCGCCTTTTTTGTAGTATTATTGATATTACTCTCGTAGCTTAAAACGAACCGCTCCACAAGATAAGGGTCAAACTGCGTGCCAGCGTATCGTTTAAGTTCTTCTATAGCCTTTTCATGGGTTAGTGTTTCAGAGTATGGCCTTTCGGAAGTCATGGCGGCAACGGCATCGGCAATGCTGAGGATGCGTGCTTCCATAGGTATATTATCGCCCTTTAAACCATCGGGATAACCGCTCCCGTCATACCATTCATGGTGGTGTAAAATACCTTCCACGCAGGGAGTTAATTGTGGTATCCGACTGGCAATCGTAGCCCCCAGCTGCGGGTGGGTTTTAACTAGCGCCCACTCTTCGACAGTTAATTTATCTGGCTTGTTTAATATTGCATCACTGATAGAAATTTTACCAATGTCATGCAGCAAGGCGCAGGCCTCCAGCTTGGTCATTTCGGCGGTATCCAGCTTGAGGGCTTTTGCTATCGCCAGAGCATAATCGGTTACCCTCTTGGAGTGGTTGTGAGTAAAATAGCTCTTGGAGTCCACAGTTTCTGATAATGCGTGGACAACGCTTAAAATTTTGCTATCTATATGATTATCTGTGTCCAGAATCGGCTCGGTCAGCTGTAGCGGCGTCAGTGCGCCCGAAGCACAGTAACTCTGGTTGCCGCCGTCCCTTTTGGCGCGATAAAGAATAACGTCAGCGGCGGCGATAATATCAGTATGGCTTATACCGTCGTCCGGCCAGCTTGCCAGGCCGATACTGGCAGTTACATTTATCTTACCGGAATCCACTCCTTCAGCGATTTTCTTGCGAACTCGTTCGGTTACCTGAAGGGCGGCATCAATAGTGGTCTGCGGTAGAAGGATAGCAAATTCATCACCACCGTAGCGAAAAGCGTGGTCAGCGTTCCTGATGGCGCTTTTAATAATATTGCCGATTTGCCTCAGGAGTTTATCGCCGGAGAGGTGCCCGTAGGTATAGTTGTATGCCTTGAAGGAGTCGAGGTCGAGAATAGCCAGTGAAAAGACACCGCCATAGCGGGAATGCCGGCTGATTTCAGTATCAATCATCTCGTCGAGAGAACGGCGATTTAACAGTCCGGTGAGTTCGTCAATACGGGCTTTTTGTTCGGCTTTAGCATAGAGTTGGGCGTTCTCCAGCGGCATGGCTATCTGCGCGGCAAGCTGTTCCAGGAGTTTTAAATGCCGTTGACTGTAGGCATGCGGTTGTTGACTGGCCACGATGAAACTCCCGATGACCTTTCCTTTGGACAGCAACGGCAGGTAAACCATCGAACGTAATCCCTGTTTATAAAAATTCTCTCCGGTTTGGAAATACCTTTCCTGTGCCAAATCCGTCTCAACAAATAGTTTATTATGGGTGATCACCCATCCCGTGCCGCTTCCCTCCATCGGTATTCTTTCGCCTATCTGATAGTTCGAACCCTCGGTGGAGGATAATGCCACGCAGCAAAGGTCAGAATCTTCGATAAGCACAATCGATGCCCAGTAAACGTCGATTACATTCTTCAGTTCTTCAAAAAAGCTACCGAATGTTTCCTTAATATCCAGGCTTGAAGATAATATAGAACTGGATTTATTAATTACCGATAGCTCCTCCTCCCGTTCTCTGAGCTGTTCACGGAGGTATTCTTTCTCCAGGCTCACCGCTACCCGACTGGTAACTTCCTCCACTATGTTAAAGTCCTCGAGAGAATAGCGGCCGGACTGTTTTTTCCCCATTACCAGAATAGCTATCAGCCGGTCGCGACTTATCAGCGGCATGAATATTTCTATCTCTTTTGAGTCTATCTCCTCTTTCTCCTGCGGCCATAGACCCAGGAAGGAGGGAAGTATGGTCAGGTTTTCTCTGGGCAATGCTTTTTGCTCTCTTTCCAGATAGGTGATAATAGGGTTACCCGCCCGCAGTCTGATATTGGCTAAAGGGCCGTCTTTATCTTCGGGCTCGACGAACTGGGTAACGAAATCCTCACTGCCAGGTTCAGGAAAAAGCAGGCATGCCTGCTTGATATTGATAGCTTTAATGAGTAATGTCAGTAATTCACCACCCTGTTCTTTCAGGCTGAAGACATTGTGTATTTTGTTGGTGAAATTATTAAGCTTTTTATGGTAGTCATAGCTTGAACCCTGGAAAGCCCGGTTCATGAATTCAAAGAAATATCCGCGTACTTTATAGATGAAAACAGAGACGATAAAGGCTACCAGAGTAGCCACGAACGAAGCTATCAGGTCCAGCTCAAAGTCAAAAATGGTATGCATTACCACGATTAATAGCCAGAAGCTGACGATACCGATAGTCCCCAGGCCTAACCAGGCCGTACCCTGACGTAAGACGAGCTTGATGTCCACCAGTCTGTGCCTGATAACGGCGTAACTAAGAATAAAAGCAACGATGATATTACCTAGATGCGGGATGGGATACTCCCTCCCCCAGGGTAATATAGCCGTAGTTAAAAATATAGCCAGAACCATAATTCCTAGCATCAGCGAAATGGTCTGGTTGTACAGCACTGGATTGTTCAATATCTTAAGTCTTCTCCAGAATACGTACAGGTTTCTAGCAGCTAGTGTTATTAGGGTTAAAGCTATATAAACTAGGCCAAGACCATAGTGGGGATATATCTTATCATCGACAACTTCAATATTATTGATAACGGTGCCTGATAAGATTAGACCGATAATTATAACTAATGAAGCATAAGCAAAAACTAACCAGCGCCCCTGCCCCGGACCGAAGAAAGTAGTCGTAAAGACATGTAATTGTACCGCCATCAAAGGGAGCACAATCATAATGATTTGTAGTAAAAGTAGGTTATGTTGTGGGGAATAATTGATACGGAAAAAGTAGTCGGTGAGGCTCCATACCATGGCAGGTATGATAAATAAAATAAAGAGGGTATGCCTTTTATGCCAAGGGCGACTGCCGACTATGGTCAGCAGTAGTGGTATGTAGGATATCGTAGCAATTAAAGGAAATAATGCATAAACATTCATATAAAGGCATTATCAGACCAAATGTAGCTACTGTCAAGAGGTAACTAAAGTACCAAACCAAGGTAAGGGAGACTAAAGTACTATGAATATACAGGCTTATACCACTGTTTTCTTCTCTTCGGTTTCAGCTTTCTCTTTAGTCCTGATTTTATCTACGACGATGACTTCTTCTGACTCGCTGCGTAGCAGCGAGAGCACTTTTTCTGAAGGATTCAAGTGGGGAGGCTTAAGATGAGCCAGATCAGCGCCTTCTACCTGCTTCTGAGCCAAGTAACTGGCGAAGGAGCCTTGGGGTAGCAATTCGACCTCAACGCGGAAATCAAACATATCCGTTAAGTCTTCAAGGGTGCCAGACATTCTACGGTTACTGTCATCTGACCTTAAAATATATTCGCGTATAGCCGATGCCAGGCCCGTGGTGTTACCGTGAAAAGCCTTTTTTGGTTCAATCAGCACGGTTAGCACAGATTCGCCCGGATTTTTGTAGGATGTCCATTCTTCATAAGCAATTCCGGTATGCTCTATAGCCTGCCATATCAGTTTTTCCGTAAGCTGGACAACCACGAAATTGATTATGCCATCGGCACGTCTCTCAAAGACCATTTGTGGCACATCAATGCACAGCTTTTCATTACGTAGCGAGGTTATCTTGATTAAATCGCCGATGCGGTACCTGACCAGGGAACCCCCGTGAAAGTTGGTGATGATAATCTCGTAGTTCTGACCCGCTTCCACTTCATCAAGCAGCAATGTCCTGGGGCGGTAGCTACGGTCCATCTCTAACTTGAGCTGTTCATCCTCCGGTATAAACTCCAGAAAGTTGAGATTGGGAATGAAGGTCATGCTGCCATAATCCCATAGCTGGGTAGCTATGATGCCTCCCTCGGTTGCCGCATATACATCCAGGGGATACCTGCCCCAGAGTTCTTTGATTCTATCCCGGTACACCCAGCTATCGAGGCCGCTGCATATTATTCCTTTCACTGGCCATATGTCTCTGGGTATCATCGGCCTCCCTGCTAACTTACTCTTTATAAGCCCCTTGGCTATACGGAACAGAGCTCTAGGCTGTGAGAGCATCGGTAGGATGTTTATCTTATCGGCGGATTCGCTGAACTTGTCACCCACCTGCACCAGGACCGTGGACATTCCAAAGAAGTAGTCAATCCCCTGAGAAAGGGCTTGCTTGAAACCGAGTTTTATTCTGTCTTCGAAAGATAAACCTTCAGCCACTTCTAGGGTCGGCAGGTGGTTTATGGGTGTCTGATATTCCATAATATTGGCCATCGCACCTGACATGTAGGGTGGGGGAGCTACCGTATAAAGAACATTGGGCTGTTGCGGAATGTGATCAAGCTCACCCCATGCCTTGCAGCCAGAGAGCATTGCAATGCCGTACATTACGACGCTCATCTCTTGTGCATTCTCTGCGGTAACGGGCACCCAACGGCACGGATATTCACCAGACCGGCCCGATGTCCGAACCCACTGCTCAGGCTTTACCGGCAGTCCGTCTTCCATCTTTTCGAGGAGCTCGGGGCAATAGTCTTTATAAGAGGTCAACGGCACCGTTTGCCTGAATTCTTCGACGGTTTTTGGCTTGACACCACCCATGATTTTTCCACCGAGGGAGGATTTATTAAGCAGTTCCAATTGCTGTACCAGGAGACGTTTCTGTATATCCATGAATTCACTGGTATTTAGACTTAGAAAACCGCAGCACATCTGCCATAACTCTTCATGCCTACCCTGGCGTATGAGCTCTATCGCTTTCGGCATATCACACCTCTCAAGCAAAAACGCTATTCCGAACGCACTTTAGGTTATAGGAAAAGCGTAAGGTATAACGCTTAGCTTGGGAAGTGATTATGTTCTAGAACATAGTTCTATTGCATCGTGGAATACAATCGGGGAGGTGTGGTTTGGGTGATAGCTGGTTATAAAGACCGGACTAGAGTTCGCTGGGCTCTTCGTTAGTGTTTTCGAACGACTCCAATTGCTGGCTTAGCGACTGGATATCCGTGTCCGCCTGTCCGTGGCCCATGGCCATGCCGTAACTGACGAAGAACTGGAGGAAATTGTGGAGGAGACCTATCATCTGGTGAGAGAACGCCTGAAACTCTTCTTTGGATATGTACTCTGTATCATTGTTCTCTTCGTTTTTTAACTGGCATTGAATGAGGTAGTTAACGAATTCGGTGCGATTAAGCTCGCCGCGGTTTTCGTCTATCTGCTTGACGATGTCTTCTTTGACTACCATGATTAAATCGTCTTCATCTAACAACAGGGTTCTTTTCATCGATTTCTTACATCCTCATTAACGGTATTAAACGGGTCTGTATATCATTATTATATTGTTAGTGTATCACCGGGTCATAAAATTACGTATAAAAGTAATAAAATATTCATAAATATTTAGTTAAGGTTTCGTTAAAGTAGAGAGGAAGGCGACCTTGCTGGTCAGTGAAGGATAAATAAATTAACCCGGGGACTTGACGTATCCCCGGGCTATTTAATGGAGTGAATTAACCTTATTTTATATCAGCTTTCGCTTTTGGCAGATTCCAGCATTTCCATCAGAGTATCGATGGCTCTAAGCAGTTTAAGGCCGTTATCCGTTACCTGGTAAGCAACCATGGTATTATCCATGTTTACCTTATTAATAAAGCCCTGATTCATAAGGTAATCAAGGTATTTTTGTATCTGGCTGTAGCTCATGTTGGCGGTGTACATAATTTCCGTCTTGCCGGCGCCGTTTTCGCCTACTCTCAGCATATCGGCGATTATTTCGATGTTGGAGCGGCGCTGCCCTACGTTTGCCCGTTGCCCGGTGGCGCTACCCAGAGCTTGTTTACCGTTTAGTCCTATATTCATACAGGACTATTGTACTGCC
>JAUWGD010000067.1 GCA_030606585.1 Dehalococcoidales bacterium
GCTCTGCGGCGGCAAGCTGGTATCCACCGTGGTCGATTTCGGCCAGTCGCTGCCCGCCAAGGACCTGGCGGAATCTTACGAGCACTCGCAGAAGTGCGACCTTTTTCTTGTCGTCGGCTCCAGCCTGGTGGTTTACCCGGCGGCGGATATGCCCCGGGTGGCATTGCAGGCCGGGGCGAAGCTGGTCATCGTCAATCAGGGCGAGACCCCGTACGATGAAAATGCCCACCTGCGCTTTACCGAGGCTATCGGCGAGGTAATGCCGCCGGCGGTGGAGCAATTGAAAGCTCTTATAGCCGGAGTCTCTTAGTCCTCCCGCCATTCGTAAACCGTACTAGACCACACGCGGCTAACGGCGTCTTCCAGTACCGCCTGTCTCGGCTCCGGTATGTCAAATAGCGGCGGCAGGACGGGTGTATCGAGCTTCCCGATAAATGAGCACTGTTTCTGTAATAGCTGTATGGTGGTACGGGCGCCGCCGTAGACCGTATAGTCCAGCGACTTTACATAAGGTTCGATGCGTTCTCGGCTGCGCTGGCAGACACGGGTAAGGAAATATTCTATCTGCTTGTCACGGTGACGTTCGAACCGGTGCGCCGATGAGCCACCCTTGTGGTGGCGCCCGTGGACCAGCCCCGTGCTGACCTTACTGCTTACCAGCTTTTCACCTTCACAGACGCCGATGGCGTACGACCCCAGGCGTACCAGCACCAGGGCAATTAACCGGTCGCGTTCGAGCAACAACCGCAGTGATTCGGTCTCTAGGGAGCGGATTAACTGTTGTTCGGCAATCGGCAATGGCGGCAGGACGGCAAGCTTTCTTTCGGGACTCCAGAAAATAGCGGCGCCTGTTTTAGAGCTACCGGCTATTTTATTAAGCTCTGTGAGGATATCCGGTATCTCGGGGATTTCTTTCAGGGCATTGGCAAGTTCGTCAGGGGGGAGGCGGGGTGGCAGATAGAGCGAAAGTCCTTCATCGCCGGGAGCGCCGGTCAGTTCGCTGAGAAAGCCCGGCATCTTTGTACGATTGATAATCCGCTTACTGGATATAAATGTCAAATCTCAACCCCCCGCTACAGCCGGACAACGGTGGCGCCGTCGCCGCCTTCGTCAGGCGCCCCGGCCCGGAAAGATTTTACCAGCGGGTGTCTGGTGAGAAAGTCCCGCACGATGCTTCGTACCGTGCCCGTGCCGATACCGTGGATAATGCGGGCTTCCGCCAGGTTGGATTGCGCCGCATCGCTGAGATAGGTATCGAGAGTCGCCTCAACCTCGTCGGCGCGCTTACCGCGCAGGTCAAGTTCCAGCGGGACCTGCCTGACGACAGGCTGAGTGCCCGTCGAAAATACCGTTTCCTGCGGCTCCGTCGTTTTAATCACGCTGTCCAGGCCGAGTCTCATCTTCGTTCTGCCCGACTGTACTTCTATCTCGCCGGACTCTTCAGAAATCGAAAGTACCGTGGCTATGAGGCCGGCTTCTTTCACCCGTACGGTGTCTCCGACTTCAATATTACCGTCATCCGCTTTGGATTTTCCTTCCACTCCGGGTTGCCAGACTTCACTGTCCAGATGCTCGCGCACTCCGGCGAGGGTACGCCTGGCCTGCTCGGTACTGGCGGCGGATTTTTCCTTCCTTAGCTCTGCGGCTGCCTGACGGATTTCTCGATGCAGTTCCGCCGCCTCGCGGACAATCGTGTCCCGGGCTTCCTGTATCGCCCTTTTTTCCTCGGACTTGAGTCGTTCGAGCTCGCTGTTTAACTCGATATTACGCCGGGTAAACTCGTCTCGCTCGTTCTTTAAATCAAGCTCAAGGGAGGATATTTTCTGTTTCTCCGCCATGAGAGTAGCCAGCAGGGTCTCAAGTTCCTGGCTGCCTTCCGCAAGCGTGCTCCGGGCGTTGTCGATGATTTCAGCGGGAATACCCAGTCGGGCGGCGGTGGCCATGGCGTTGCTGCCCCCCGGTATCCCCACCGTCAGGTGGTAGGTGGGTGTCAGCGTCTCCGCGTCGAACTCCAGCGAGGCGTTCTCCAGTCCGGAGGTGGTATGGGCAAAAGCCTTGAGGTCGCTGTAATGCGTGGTGGCCACCGTCAGCGTCCCCCGGTCGAGGAAGTATCGTAATACGGCCTGAGCCAGGGCCGAGCCTTCGGCGGGGTCGGTACTCGTCCCCAGTTCGTCGAGGAGCACCAGGCTTTTCCCCGTAGCCCCCCTGATGATGCGGACGACGTTGCCTATGTGCCAGCTGAAGGTTGAGAGTGTTTGCTCAATGCTCTGCTCATCGCCGATATCCGCAAAAACGCCGTCGAACAGGGGCAGCCGGCTCTCTTTCGCAGCCGGAATCGGCATACCCGCCTGCGCCATCAGGCTGAGCAGCCCGATTGTCTTGAGCGTTACTGTTTTACCGCCGGTATTGGGGCCGGTAATGACGATTATTGAAAAGTCATGCCCCAGTTCTAAAGAGAACGGCACGGCTTTATCACCGAGTAGCGGATGCCGCGCGTCCACGAGCTTTAGAAATCCCCTCTTTTTCTTTGCGGTTGCTCCGGGATTGGTGTCCGGCTCGATTATTTCCGGTTCGACTGCCTTTATCCGCCGGGCGTAACTTGCCTTGGCGATTATCAGGTCGATTTCTGCCGCCAGTTCGATACTCCGGGAGATATCCTCGCTGTTTGCCCCTACTTCGGCGCTCAGCAGGCGCAGGATTCTCTCCGTCTCGCGCCTTTCTTCGATTACCAGTTCCCGTATGGCGTTACCCAGTCCCACGGTGGAGGTGGGTTCCATGAACACCGTGGCGCCGGTGTTGGATATATCATGGACGATGCCCTTGATTTCATGGCGGGATTCCATCTTGACGAGGATGACATAGCGTCCCTCCCGCTCGGTAACGATGTCTTCCTGGAGGATGCGATTGCCCCGCGGCGACCTTACGATGGATTCCAGTTTCTCCAGTATCTGCCCGCGGGTCCCCCGCAGCTGTCGGCGTATATCGGCAAGGGCGGGAGAGGCTGTGTCCACTACTTCGCCGGCCGGGTCCAGGCAGCCGGCGATATCTTTCTCAATCTGGCGGAGTTCTACGATGTCTTCGGCTATTTCCCAGAGTAGCGGAAAGTCTTCCGAAACACTTTTAAGATAGCGCCTGAGTTCGTGCAGGGCGGCCAGGGTCTGCTGGATTTCGAGGAGGCTCAGCGGTTCCAGGATGCCTTCCAGCGCGGCCAGCCGGGTCTTTTCGCGGACATCCAGCACGTTCCCGATGGCGAATCCCTGGTCGAGTCCGAGCAACTGGCGAGCTTCCGCCGTCTGCTTGAGCAGCCGGGAAATCTCCTCGTAGTCGTACTGCGGTTGCAGGTTGTCGGCCAGTTCCCGACTCGCCGAGAACGAGGTATAATCGGCCAGTATCTCCCGTATTCGCGGGAACTCCAGCATTTCTAGGCTTTTATTATCCATAACGCAGGTATATTATAGCATGCTGGAGCGTGGTACGGGGGATTGCGGGGACGAATTTATCAGGGGTTCCGAAACTCTCTGGCCAGCTCTCCCATTACTTTTAAGTGCCGGGCTTGAAACTCCTCCGGCGTGTCCGTGTATGACGGCAGGACCCATTCCATCTGGTTCAGGTTCTGGGTGATAACCGGCAGCCAGTTATAAGGGATGGATAACAGGATTAAACCCTCAGGATATATCTTCCTCGCTCTCATGCCGAAGGTCAGACCGGTGGGCACGTAATTAATGTTGCCGCTCTGGTAGGGATAGGTAAAGAGCCAGGCGCACGCCCCGACCATGGCTACCTTGCTCGACCATATTTCACCCGTGGAATAGCTTATCGCCCTCAGGATTATTTCGGCCTGGCCGGGAGGCGCGATGATAAACAGGAGATCCGGCTCGAAGTTTAACCTGTCCAGCCTGGCGAAAGCGACATAGTTGACCACGCCTCTGGAGAAGGCTGGAGCTTGTTTGTTCATTCTGCCGTTGGCGCGCGGCTCCTGGAAAATGCCGTATTTAATTCCCACCTGGCCGCTTTCCGCTATCGGCGAAGGGTCTTCCATTCCCAGCGTCGACCTGCCGCCGCAGTCCTCATTGTCTTTGGTGATATAGAAAGGTTTGTCTCTATCCTGCGCTTCCTTAATCATCTCGCACAGGGCCATGGCCTTGTCCAGCTGTTCCAGCTCTTCCGGTCGGGCGGTCAGGAACTTGACGCCTACCGGCGCATACTCAAAGTCGAACTTGCTGAAGGCGGATAAATCGGTTTTAAATTTTCTCATACAAACCTCCTCTGGACTTTATTATCAGCTTTCCTGATATCGCTTCACTATCTCTTCCATGGCCTTTTTAAAATGCGTATTTCTTTCATCATCACTTAAATTGTACGCGGGCAGTTCCCACTGCATCTCCTGCAAATTTTCTGTGAACGCGGGGAGGAGGTCATAAGGTACGGAGATAAGAAACAAGCCTTCAGGAAAGACATTTCTGGCTTTCATACCGTAACCGAAACCGGTAACGGAGTAGTTCGCTTCCCCGCTGACGAAAGGATGGACGAACAGCCAGGAACACATTACCGCCGGTGTGGTCCTGGTGGTCAGTATCTTGCCGGTAGAGTAGGCCAGTGCCCTCAGCAGTATCTCGGCCTGATTTACGTTAGCCGTGAATACAACAACATCGGGATTGAATGATAGTTTATCTACGGGAGAGAAGGCTACATATCTGACGGTATCCTTGGCCAGTTTAGGGATGTGTTGATAAATTCTCCTGTTGGCGCGTGGTTCCTGGTAGATTCCGTCCGCGGCGCCTATTTCACCGCTTTCCGCAACTGGTTCCATGTTCCTCATGCCCAGAAGCATCGGCCCTACACAGGTAAAATTCTCTTGGGTGGCGTAGAATGGCTCTGCCTCCTGGGCTTCCCGGAACATCTGACAGAAGGTAAGTCCTTTATCCAGATGCTCAATGCCGCCCGGTCTGTTAAGCAGGAACTTGATGCCCACCGGCTTTCTTTCAAAGTTGAATTTATCAAATATGGAATAGTCCAGCCGTGTTGACTGCATATTAGCCTCCCTAATATTATTCTCCTGCTAACCGGGCAGTTCCTGGCGTAACTGGCTCAGCCGGTTGTCAAATTTCTTAAAGTGTTCCTCTCTCCCTGAAGAGCGCCAGCTGCGGTACAGGTTGGCATCCTGCAGGTTTTCCATTACAGTGGGCATCATATTCCAGGGAATGGATATAAGAAACAGGCCTTCAGGTATCTGCATATTTATAGCCTGCATGCCCAGGCTAAGACCGGTAACCGTAAAATTCATTTTGCCGGTCACGACGGGGTAGATGTACAACCATGAGCATGCCATGACGGGCGTTCCCTTGCAGGACCACATCTCGCCGGAGGTATAGCACTCTGATCTTAGTATAGACCGAGCCTGGCTCACATTGGCCATTATTATAAAAACATCCGGGTCGAAGGTCAGCTGGTCTACGGCCGAGAAAGCGACATAGTTGACCGAACCCTTCAGCATTCTGGGGACATACTGGTAGAGTTTTCGATTTGCCCGCGGCTCTTTAAAGAGTCCCGCCCCTCCCCCGGCCGCCCCGCTGACGAGGGCAGTCTCCGGGTCTTTCATCCCCAGCAGCACAGGCTCGACGCACATGAAGTCGTCTTCCTGCACGTAAAAGGGGTCTCCTTCCTGCGCGTCTTTGAACATTTCGCAGAAAGCCCTTTTCTCGGTTATCCTTTTAATTCCCTCCGGTTTTAGCGCCAGGAACTTAACGCCTACGGGTTTCTTTTCCAGATCAAGTTTTTCAAACGCGGAATAGTCTCGGGGAGTGGACATGACACTTAACCTCCTTCATCGATAATGATATTTCGCTCGTCGCTATCAGAAGCAGGCAGGGCGAGGTTTCTAACGGGGCATGCTTTCTATGAGAGGTGTACAAATACCCCGTATTTTTTAGCTAGCCGCCTCTCATCATGCCGGGGAGCCAGAGACTTATCTGGGGAACAGCTATCAGGAGGGCCAGGAAGATAAACAGGGCGACCAGAAACGGCAGTACCCCGCGGAGAAGCTTATCTACCGGGATGTCAAAGGCGGTTCTCATCAAAAACAGTTCCAGTCCCATCGGCGGTGTAATCAGCCCTATCTGCATGTTGACCACGTAGAGAACGCCAAACCATATCGGGTTAAACCCCAGGGCTAAAATTATGGGAACAAAGATGGGGACCGTCAGCAGCATAATGGTTATGGCGTCGATAAAGCAGCCCAGAACCAAAAGCAGGATATTTATAGCGATAATTACCAGCCAGGGGGATAGGTCCGAGGTTGTCACGAAACCGGTTATCGTCTTGACCACCCCGGAAGTGCCGATTACATAAGAAAACAGCCAGGCTCCTATCATCATAAACAGAATCATGCCGTTTATTATCGCCGTTTCTTTTAGCGCCCGCTTCAACCCCTGCCAGCGAAGACGAAAAACGGTGACCCCTATAATCAGTACCACAACACAACCGACGCCGGCAGCTTCGGTGGGGGAGGCTATACCCATGTAAATCGTTCCCAGAATGGAGAGCATTACCACCACGATGGGCCAGACCCGCTTTAATGAGGAGAACCGCTTCTTCCAGGAGACGGTGCCTACGGGGGGACCGAGCTTCGGATTTCGCCAGCAGATTATTATAGCCACTGCTGCCAGCATACAGGCCAGAATAACGCCCGGCACCATCCCGGCCATGAAGAGATGGCCTATGGATGTCTCCGAGAGAACACCGTAGATAATCATGCCGGCGCTGGGCGGAATTAGCGGACCGAGGACGCCGCCGCAGCACAGCCCGCCCATAGCCAGCCCCTTGTCATAACCGTATCTTTTGAACTCCGGTTCAGCCACCTTACCCACGGCCAGGATACAGGCGGTGCTGGTACCTATGGCGGCAGCCATGGCGGCCTCACCCCAGATGCTGGTAACAATGAGACCACCGGGAACACGTGACAGCCAGTTCCGGGCGGCCCCGTATATATCTTCACCTATTTTTGTTTCGGCAATAAGACAGGCTATGAGAATGAACAGGGGAAGGGGCGTCCAGTTAATATTATAGAGAGTACTGAACGTGGTCCAGCCTATTTTATCAAGGCTGGAAGCGCCGTAAGTGAAGTAGGCGACGAACAGGGCGGTAAATCCCAGGGCGTAGATAACCGGCATGCCCATCAGCATTAAAAAGAGCATGCCTGCTACGCATACTATCGCCGCTGTAGTAAAGTCCATTAATACCTCAATTCACAAAAGTACCGGGCAGCGTCATGGATGTTCCGTCTGTTCTTGTTTTTTGCCGCCGCACAGTAGCGTAATACCTCGGCAGATTTTCCCTATGAGAATAAGGCAAAGCAGGGTATATCCGAAAGGTATGACGAGTTTTATCGGGGCCAGCGGCAGTTTCCACGTCGATTGGGTTACCTGGCCGATATCCAGTGCGTAGAGCGCGTTGCCCAGGCTCTTCCAGGTGAGTACGCCGCAGAAGACGAGCGCCATTAACGGGAAAATGGTGCTGATGACAATTAATCTCATCATGGAGGGAAAACGGGAGGCGATGATGTCATTCCTGACATTCTGGTCCAGCTTCTCCACGCCGGCTACGGCTAAAACACCGCAGAACAGGAGAAACATGGTGCTGAGCTCGTAGGCAAGCGGGTCGGGGGCGTGAAACACATATCGCTTGACCACACCGTAAGTTGCAACGAACGCCATCAGCAGTATCAGAGCCCCGCTTACCATCAGGAGCAGTTGACTGACACGCCCAATCCAGTGATCCAGTTTCTGCATCACTCTTACAAACAAATTTATCACTCCCGGTTAGAACTAGCCCTCTTTTTACCTGCAGGGTAACCGCCCGCGACTTATAAGCCGCGGGCGTATCGTGTCTCTCCTCATTTAACGAGGATACTTGGCGTTTGCCGCGTCAGCAATTTCCATTACCTGCGCGCCAAAGTCACCCATTATGGCAAGTTGCTCGTCGATGATTCCCTGGCATGCCTCTTTCCACCTGAGTATCTCGTCCTGGGGCACGTCATATATCTCTACTCCGGCAGCAGCTATCGATGCGAAATCTTTAGTCCATTCACCTTTCAGCCACTCATCGATGATGTCCGATTGCTTCTGCGCTTCCTCAAGCATTATGTCCTGTACGTCCTTGGGTAGCGTATTCCACACGTCCAGGTTAATGGAAAAACCATGTAAAGCAGGGACCATATAGGCCGACGTCATATAGGAACCGACATCAGTCAAGGCGAATATAGCCATGGCTGCCGGTGCCGTTATCACCGCGTCTACCGTTCCCTTCTCCATCAGCGAGTAGGAATCGGTGTACGGCACTCCGGTCACGGGGGCACCGCCTAAAGCCTCCACCATAGATGCAATAACGGGAGAGATGGCCTGGACCAGCAGTCCGTCCCAGTCCGCCAGGGTCTTTACCTCTTTGGTGGAGATGAGCGCCATTCCGGTATAGTTGTGGAGACATAGCAGCTTCTGATTGAACTGGTTTTCCAGTATCTCGCCGTATAGTGGTGTAAGACCCGGTACGGCTTCGATATGAGCGTCAAGGTTATTAAGCAAAAACGGTAATTCCACCGCGCCCAGTTTCGGCTCGTCGAAAGCGTGGAAGTTGGGGGTAATGGCGCCCAGGTCGGCGGCTCCGGTCCTCACTCCATCGAGAAGCTCCGGAAATGAGAGCATCTGTTCCGAACCGTAATACTCAATGGTATAATCGGGACCGCAGCGGGCGTTAAACGCATCGACGAAAGCCGTCTCGACGTCACAATAATGGAACATGGCGGCGCTGGCCATCTTCAGGACTACCGGTTCTGGCGCTGGAGCCGGTTCTGGTTCTGGTTCTGGCGCTGGCGCCGGTTCCGGTTCCGGTTCTGGTGCTGGTGCTGGCGCTGGTGCCGGCGCTGGCGCTGGTGCTGGTTCCGGTTCAGCGCAGGATACGATGCTGCCGACGGACATTAAAATAAGGGCCGTGGCAATTAGTATCATTAATAATTTTTTCATTTTCATTTTCTCTCCTTTAAGGGTACTGAATAGGCTGTTTTTCCTTAATAACCTGTTCGCTGGCTATCACCCCCTTT
>JAUWGD010000133.1 GCA_030606585.1 Dehalococcoidales bacterium
GGCTCTCAGGGTGAAGGCAGGCAGAAAACGGCTGTCGCCGGTAAGAAAATAGGCCGTAACGCCCCCTGTCCCTGCGGCAGCGGCAAGAAGTACAAGCACTGCTGCGGAAGGTAGACCGTCATGACCGATGAAGAACTGGAAAAACTAACGCAGGAAGTAACGGGGCAGATAGAGCGTATGTCCGACGACCCCGAAAATCCGCTCGACAAGGCCGAAAAGAAACACAAGCGTATACTCGAAGCCCGGCGCCGGGCGCTTGACAGGATAAAGACAGCCAAAGAGAAGGGTAATGTCGACAGGGAAGCCAAAGACAGCATGGAATACGCCGTGATTACCGAGTACGCCGAGAAGAACCCGTTTATATTCGCCTTAATCAGGGCGGGGCTGGCGACCTGGATAAGGTTTTAAGGGGGATAAAACCTCAACATCATGACAAACGCAGAAATTTCCTTTATTTTTACTGATATAGCGGAGATGCTCATGCTCAAGAAGGATAATATCTTCAAGATACGGGCTTACCGGAAGGTGTCCCGCGCCATTACAGAGTTGACAGAGCCGGTTGCGCGGCTGGTCTCCGATAACCGCATTAATGAAATTCCCGGGGCAGGCGAGGCTATTACCAAAAAAATCACCGAGCTTGTCACTACCGGCAGGCTCGAATATTACGAAAAGCTTAAAACGGAATTCCCGGAACGGGTCGACCCTGCCCGGGCGTAAGGTGCGGCATGAACGAGGTAAATAATCCGTTAGTCTCCTCGGAATCCTCCTCCGCCGGCGATGCCGAAGCCATCAACTATTTAAAGCAGGCGCTCGCGGACGGGCAGCACTGGTATCTCGCCCTGCTCGGCGCCATGGGACTGTGGGCCAGCGCCGAGGAGGTCCGCGACGACCGTACCTGCCGCTACCTCATCGACGGGGAAGCCTTCGACTGGCTGCTCTTGGCGGAACGGCTCTGCGAAACGGTGGACGGTCTCCTGCCCGAAGATGAGAAGAATACGCTTCTTTTCCGTGGTGTTCCCCCGCTGGAACTGCCCGCCGCGGAGGTCAGAAAGCTCATCGGAGAAAGCAAGTACGCTCAATATCTCAGCTATTTTTACGGCGTTACCGTCGAGGATGCCCTGCTGCTGGCGGTACAGGAAGAGATTGACAAAGAAAGACGGGTACGCGGCTTCCGGAACCAGAGCGAATCCACCGATGAAGCCTACCAGCGGATTTACAGTACGACCCGGGAGGATTTATTAAAGCTCTTCCGGCAGAAGAAGCAATACACTCGCCTTAATTCTATTACCCTCACCGAACTAAAAGAGTTCACCTACTGGCTGTTCAAGTACCGACTCAAACGGTGTGAGAAAGCTAAAATCGCCAGCGATACCAGGAAGGCACTGGAATACCTGAAACGGCAGTGGCAGAAAAGGGGCATTTTTAATGTTCTGGCTGCCGACCTGTCTTGCGATGACCCGGCCTGAATGTGGCTAACCGCTCTGATTTGACAGCTATTCGTTAACAGTGCCCTCCGGCGCTCGTACCATCAGTACGGGCACGGGGGCGCGATGCAATATTTTATCGGTAATACTGCCGAAGGCCATGCGGCGCAGTCCTGACCTCCCGTGTGTTGACATGGCTATTAAATCCGCATTGATTTCATCGACGGCTTTAAGTATCTCTTCGGCGGCGTTACCCGAAGATACCATGGTCTTGACAGTGACCCTTGGTTGCTTCAGGGAATCGCCGGTCTTGGTGAGGTAGTTCATAACCCTCTGTTTAATGAGCTTCAGTTCATCTTCCGAATAAGAAACTGGGGCGCTTGCCTCCCCGACTACCACCCAGTGTCGCAGTAACGTTATTACCCCCAACAGGGTAATATTCACCTTCACTTCAGGCCCGCATTTCTCAACGAGTTGCTCGATAACCGGTATAGCAGCCTCACCTACTTTAGAGCCGTCCAGCGGGACCAGTACTCTCTCGAACATTACCTCACCTCCTGCAATCTGGAACTCTGTTGCTTCAGTTTCTCTAATTTATCATTCAGAGTATATAGTTTTTGACGCTCCTTTTCAATAACCGCCTCCGGCGCCTTGGTGAGAAACGCCTTGTCTTTCAGTCTGGCTTCAAGCCGGGTGGCTTCATTTTGAGTCTGTTGCAGTTCCTTCTCTACTCTTGCCCTTTCCGCCTTGATGTCAAACATGCTGGCCATGGGTATGGCGACCGTCGCCTGTGCCAGGGGCAATACCAGCGTGTTGCTTCCCGCTCTGTCTCCGGGTTCGCCTTCGAGGAAGGTTATGGGATTCGCCCTCGCCAGCGACTTTATGGAGTCCGTATAGCGTGAAATTATCGTAAGCCGTGAGGATTCGATGTGTATTTTTGCCTCAATCCATCGGTTGGTCTCCACTTTATACTGGGCACGTACGTTGCGGATAGCGCGGATTATCCCGGTGACGGCTTCCAGTTCGTCCTCGGCTTCGGGGTCGAGCATCGCTTTATCGGACTCCGGATAGGCGGCGACCATGATGGACTCGGTATCAAGCCACATAATATGTTTTTTCAGGTTCTGCCATAATTCTTCGGTAAGAAACGGCATGAAGGGGTGCAGGAGACGCAGTGATTTTTCCAGGACGTTTACCAGTATCGGTAAGGTTGAGGTATCGTTTGCCTGTAACCTTATCTTGGCCAGCTCGATATACCAGTCGCAATACTCACCCCAGAGGAAATCATGTATCTGCCTCTGTGCCTCGCCGAACTGGAAATCTTCCATAAGGCTAGTGACATCAGCCACGGCCCGGTTTAGTCGTGATAGAATCCAGCGGTCTTCCACCGGCAGTCCGTCCCGCTTGATTTCCTTTTCGACGTTCTCGCCGGATTCGAGGCTCCTGACGACGAACCGCGTGGCGTTCCACAGCTTGTTGGCGAAGTTGCGGCCGGCTTCCAGCTTATCCTTGGACAGCCGCGAGTCGTTCCCCGCCGACGTCCCCATCACCAGGGCAAACCGCAGGGCGTCTGTGCCGTATTTCTCAAGCATGTTCAGCGGGTCGACGACGTTGCCTTTTGTCTTGCTCATCTTCTCACCTTTGTCGTCGCGTATCAGGCCGTGAAAATATATCGTGCGGAAAGGGATATCGTTGACGTCCTCGATGCCCATCATTATCATCCTGGCTACCCAGAAGAAAATCAGGTCGTAGGCCGTCTCCATAACTGAAGATGGGTAAAAATAGCGCAGGTCTTCGGTGTCATCCGGCCAGCCGAGTGTGGAATGAGGCCACAATCCGGAGCTGAACCATGTATCCAGCACGTCCTCGTCCTGCTCGATGTTGGCCGAGCCGCATTTGGAACACTTTTCCGGCGTCGCCACGGCCACGGTAAGCTCGTTGCAGTCACGGCAGTACCATACCGGGATGCGGTGTCCCCACCAGAGCTGGCGGCTGATGCACCAGTCCCGTATGTTTTCCATCCAGTTTGCGTATACCTTGGTGAAACGCGGTGGGGTTATTTTAATCTGCCCGTCGCGCACGGCGGCAATAGCCGGCTTTGCCAGCGGGGCCATCTTAACGAACCACTGCTGGCTGGCGATGGGTTCGACGACGGTCTGGCAGCGCTGGCAGTGCCCCACGGAATGGCTGTAGTCCTCGGTCTTGACAAGCTGCCCGGCTTTCTCCAGGTCGGTCAGGATAGCCTTGCGGCAGTCGTAGCGGTCCATATCCTTATACGGCCCGGCGTTCTCGTTCATCGTCGCGTCCGGGTTAAGGATGTTAATCAGCGGCAGTCCCTGCCGCTGGGCCACTTCGAAGTCCACCGGGTCGTGACCCGGCGTGATTTTCACAGCGCCGGCGCCAAAGGAGGGGTCGACCGCTTCATCGGCGACGATGGGTATCTCGCGGTTCACGGCGGGAAGTATCACCGTTTTACCCACCATCCCTTTGAAGCGTTTATCCTTGGGATTAACGGCAACCGCCGTATCGCCGAGTATCGTCTCCGGGCGGGTAGTGGCCACGGTTATGAATTTCTCTTTATCTTCTACCATCGGGTAGCGAACGTACCACAGGTGACCGTTAACGTCCAGATGGTCTACCTCCAGGTCGGAAAGCGCGGTGCCGCAACGGGGACACTGGTTGATAATCCGTTCCCCCCGGTATATAAGCCCCTTTTCGTACAGGCGGGCGAAAGCGGTGCGGACTGCCCGACTGGAAACTTCATCCATGGTGTAGCGTTCCCGGGTCCAGTCGCAGGAGGCCCCCAGTTTCATGCGCTGCTCGGTAATGGTATGGCGGCAGTCCTTTACCCACTGGTTCATCCTCTCCAGGAATTTCTCCCTGCCCAACTGGTGGCGGTCCAGCCCCTCTCTGGCCAGTTCTCTCTCCACCACCACCTGGGCGGCTATGGCGGCGTGGTCGACGCCGGGCAGCCAGAGGGTCGGCTCGCCCTTCATGCGGTGCCAGCGGGTCATGATGTCCTGCAGGGCGCTTTCCAGGGCATGGCCGAGGTGAAGCTCGCCGGTAATGTTGGGCGGCGGCATGATGATAACGAAAGGCTTTTTATTCCAGTCTATTTTGGGTGTGAAATATCCCTGTTTCATCCAGAAGTCGTACCAATTCTGCTCTACCTTGCCCGGCTCGTACGCTTTGGACATTTCCTGTTCGATTTCTGGTGTTTTAGCCATAATTATCTCTTTCTAGAATCCGGAGTTATTTTAACCACGCCCCCCTCGTTTTTATCTTTTTCCACC
>JAUWGD010000007.1 GCA_030606585.1 Dehalococcoidales bacterium
CAGCGTGTTACCGGCGTCCCCATCAGCGTGCCCAAGACATACGTGGACAACCTTAACGTCGTGGTTATCTGCCAGCAGGTCCGGCTGGCCAACGGCGGTCTGGCCCGGAAAATAACCAGCATCAATGAAATCGTCAGCTACGATTCGGTGGGCGACTCCTTTTCCTTCATCGAGAGTTTCGCCTGGAACCCGCTGGACGACTCTTTCCTGTTCCGGGGTTTCCAGAACTCATACCTGCTGGAGAATAAAATCGCTCCCCGGCGCGGCCTGCCGGAAGAAAAAAGAAGGCAGATATACAAGCTTTTGAAACAAAGGTCAGACGTCCTGAAACGTATGGCCGAGCAGGGAAAAACTGATTTTTATGATGTCTATGCGATATTATCCAAGGCATACCGCGACGGGTATTTCCGGTAACAACAAGTAATGTTTAGCAGGCTTACCGCAGCTTGCTTACAAGGAGGTCACTAATGCGGATTAAAGGTTTTAAAATAGGCAAATCAAAAGACAAGCCAGAGAAAGACGCTGCGGCGGAAGACACCACTACCGAGCAGATCGTCGAGATGGAAGATAAAATCAACGGCAGAACCAAAAATCTCGAGGATACGGCGCAGCAGTTACAGGAACTCTCCGATGAGGCCGATAATGCCGAGGGTGATAAAGAGACTGAAGCCGGACCTCACCCACCCCTTGACGAGTTATCAATCGAACCCGAAGATAAACTGGCTGAAATAGACGACATCAAAGCAGACACAGACCTGACCGAGGAAGGTGTCGAAGAAATCAAGGTAGTGGAGGTAAGCGAGGGAACCACTCCGGCGGCGGAAGGGAAAGAGGAGCCGAAGGTGGAGGATATCGACGGCGATTCCATTAACAACCTTTTCAGTGACGAAGAGGAGGAGGAAAATCCGCTGGCCAACCTCATCAAATCACTGCCCGATGTTACCGCCCAGGAACTGGTGGACGATTTGAAAGAGATAAGGGGAATAATAAAGGAATGGCAGAAAGGCTAAATAATACATACCGTAGAGTCCGGGGATTCCTATTGACAGGACTGAGGGAATACCCCGATAAAATAGGGGGTTATCATGGTTGCTCCCCATGGCAACGTAGTAGTAGCCTGAAATTGCAGGGCAACTGTAAAAAATTGCCTGCGATAGCTGCTGCAAATAATCAAGCCATGGTGGGAAAAGTGACCGTCCCCTAAAGCTAATTAGGGAGGCCGGAGATGAATTTTAAAAGTAAAAAGAAAAGATGGTGGTCAAATACACACCTGAAATACATCGCAGGTATCACAGTGCTTTGTGCCATCATTTACTATCTGCCCGTAATCGGAGGTCTTTTAGGCTGGACATCGCTCGAAAATTCCCTTAACAGCCTTCACAATTTCTACGGGATTGACTTCCTGGGCCTGGTATTCTTCGCCCCGGTGGTGTACGCCGCCTATGTACTCGGCGTGATACCGGCTATAATGTGCGCCCTTGTTGCCATGATTATCCTGTTGCCACATGCCATATTAATAGACACCTACCCCAATGCCATGTTCAAACCCACGGCCTTCGTTATCATCCTCAGCGCTGTCGGCGCTGTAGTCGCTTTGCTGCAGAGAAGCGAACAGGAGCACCGCCAGAGGATGAAAGAGATGAAATGCCTCTATGATATCGGCAAGGCGGCAGAAGAAAGCGGCTCCGTAGATGAATTCCTACCGCAGGTGGTGGCAATCGTTCCCCAGGCTATGCAGTTCCCCGAAGAAACAAAGGTCAGAATCACCTTTCACGACCAAGTCTTCAAGAGCGCCGATTTCCAGAAATCATCCAGCAAGATAACCACAAACCTGGTAGTCGGTGGGGAGACCATGGGGCTGGTAGAGATATACTCGTCCCGCGATAATCCCTACTTAAAGAAGAGAAACCACCTTACCAAGACACTCGTCGAGAGAATCGGCGGCGCCATCCGGCAGGTGGAACTGGAGCAGTCGCTCCAGGGCTACTACGAACAACTGGAGGATGAGGTCGAGAGCCGTACCAAAGACCTGGAGCAGGTACAGGAGAAGCTCATCCGTTCCGAGAGGCTGGCCGCCGTGGGCGAACTGGCCTCAGGCGTCGGCCACGAACTGCGCAATCCCCTTAACGTGATAAGGAACTGCGCCTACCTGCTCAACATGTCCGTTACCGACAAAGGCGACGATGAGGCGGTGAATACCCTGCAAGTCCTGGATAAGCAGATTGATATAGCTAATAAAATCGTTACCGACCTGCTGGACTTCACCCGCATTACACCTCCGTCACCGGACAGGGTGGACCTTAAAACGTTAATCAATGAAAGCCTGTCCTGGATAACGGTACCGGAGCATGTCACCATCAATACCAATCTCAACGGCCACCCTGCGAAAGTCAGGACTGATGCCGAGCAGATAAGCCGCGTCTTCATCAACATCATTTCCAATGCCATTCAGGCTATGAACGGTAAAGATGGAGAACTGAACATCGACACCGGCACGGAGGATAACGATGTCTGGATTAAGTTCCAGGACAACGGATGCGGCATACCGGAAGATAACTTTGACAAGATATTCGAGCCCCTCTTTACCACCAAACCGAAGGGTATCGGACTGGGGCTGGCCATTACAAAGAGGCTTGTCGAGCAAAACGGCGGAAAAATAGAAATCGCCAGTCAGTCAGGCCAGGGCGCAACCTTTACCGTAAAGCTACCGTTAGAGAAAAGGAAAAGGAGTTAGACCGAAAATGAATGACGAACTGACAATCCTGGTAGTCGATGATAACGAGGATTTACTGGAAACATTTGCCATGATTTTAAAGCGGCGGGGTTTCAGCGTGGAAACGGCGGGCAACGGGGCATCCGCCGTAGACAAGTTTAAAGAACAGGACTTCGACGTTACGCTGATGGACATCGTCATGCCCGAGATGAACGGCGTAGAAGCTTTCCGGAAAATAAAGGAGATGCAACCCGATGCGTCGATTATTCTGATGACTGCCTATTCCGACGAAGACCTGATTAAAACAGCTAAAAACGAAGGCGTTCACCGCGTAATCAATAAGCCGATAAGAATAGACAAGCTGATAGAGCTGATTAACGAGGCGGCGGGCAGCCAGCCGATTCTCGTCATCGATGACGACGCCGATATCTGTGATACCCTTACCAAGGTCCTGAAACAACAGGGACACGAAGTATTGACGGCGGGCAGCGGTGAAGAGGCGATTGCCATAGCGCAGGATAAAGACCTCCAGATGGCTTTTATAGACGTCAAGCTGCCGAACATAGACGGGCTGGAGACCCTGCTGCGCCTGAAGGAAATTAATCCGGACATTCTTACCGTCATGATGACCGGATTCCGCAACGAAGTTAAAGACGCTCTGGACAAGGCCCAGGAAGCTTCGGCGATTACCTGCCTCTACAAACCGTTCGACCCTGCCGAAGCCGCCGATATAGTGATGAAAATAGGTAAAAAGACACGCCATTCCAGGAGAGTAGATGAAGGCAAGTGAAAGCATACTGGTAGTCGATGATGACCTCGATTTCCTGAAAATCATCAGCCGAATTCTGGGACGCAAAGGCTACGAGGTAGAAACGGTTCCTTCCGCCGGCAAGGCGATATCCCGGCTGAAAGAGCGTTTCTATAATGCCGCTATCCTGGATATCAGCCTGCCCGACGCCAAAGGCACCGAACTGCTCCCCAGAATCATCGAAATGCACCCGGATATCATCGCCATAATGCTAACCGGCCATTCCTCGGTGCAGAACGCCGTGGAATCGCTAAATCGCGGCGCTTTCGCCTACCTGGAGAAGCCGCTGGACCCGGAGAACCTGCTTTCGGTCATCAGCCGCGGCCTGGAGAAGCAGCGCCTAGTCATGGAAAACCGGGGCCTGGTGGAAGAACTGGAGCGGCATAACCGCATCACCAATACCCTGCTCAACGTATCCCAGGCGGTATCCCAGTCCCTCGACCTGCAAGAAATTATAGACGCGGCGCTGGACAAGGTAACCCAGTCCACCGGACTGGAGGCGAATTTTCTCTACCTCAATGAGAACGAACAACTACTGCTGAAGGGCCACCACGGGTTTTCCCGGAGGATAGTCCAGGCCATGCCGAAAGAACTAAATAAAGACAGCGGC
The DNA here is from genome assembly GCA_030606585.1 of Dehalococcoidales bacterium. GTDB lineage: Bacteria > Chloroflexota > Dehalococcoidia > Dehalococcoidales > RBG-16-60-22 > JAFGPF01. Next base: position 4,132 of record JAUWGD010000007.1, read on the forward strand.
GTTATCGGCCGTATCTTCGGGGAAGCCAAACCCGAAATTATAGAAGAACTGGCTAAATATGCCGGTACCGACCTCTCTTTCCTGTCGAAGGGAGGCTACCTTTCGTTCGCCGGCACTCCCCTGACCATTCTGGGAGAAAGCATCGGCGTCCTGGGGGTGGCTACCAGTTTCGCCCACTACTTCAGCGTCAATAACATCGAGCTTCTTACGGGCATAGGCCGCGAGATAGCCATCGCCGTAAGAAACGCCCAGCTCTACGAAGAGGCTTCAAGCGCCAGGGCGCTCAGAGAACTGGACTCCATGCGCACCGAGTTTCTGGCCAACGTATCCCACGAACTGCGCACGCCGCTGGCCGTAATCAAGGGCTCCGCCAACAGCCTCCTGCAGCCCGATGTCATTTTTGACGAGAAGACACAGCGCGACTTCCTGTCATCCATAGACAAAGACGCGGACACGCTGACACGGCTGGTGGACGACCTTCTCATGATGTCGCGATTGGAAGCCAAGGCCCTGGAGGTCAGGAAAAAGTCTCACAAGCTTGCCGAGGTAATAGATTCGATAAAAGACAGGCTGGACACGCTGACCGCCAAACACCATTTGCATATCGACATACCCGAGACAGCGCCGCCGGTGACCATCGATGAAGGGCGTATCGGCGAAGTGCTGACCAATCTCGTAGAGAACGCGGTGAAGTTCTCGGAAGATAATACGACTATCAGCATCGAAGCGCAGCCCAATGGCAAAGAAGTCATTTTGTGCGTGGCCGATGAGGGTGTCGGCATTCCTGCGGAGCTTCACCATCAGATATTCGAACGCTTCTTCCAGGGAGACGGTCGTAAGACCGGAAGAAGAAAGGGAACCGGACTGGGGCTCGCTATCTGCCGGGGTATCGTAGAGGCACATGGCGGCAAAATCTGGGTGGAAAGCGGACTGCTCAAAGGAACCAGATTCAGCTTCAGTCTGCCAGTGGACTAAAGGGGGACACAGCTATGGATAAAAAACATATACTTATCGTTGACGACGACCCGGCCATCCTGAGATTGCTCAGCACGAATCTCAAAGCACGCGGCTACGAGGTAATTGCCGCCACCGACGGGGAGGAATCCCTGGAGGCGGTGCAGGGAAATTTCGTCGACCTGATAATACTCGACCTTATGATGCCCAAGGTGGACGGCGTTGAAGTGGTACGCCGCGTCCGGGAGTGGTCGGATGTACCCATCATCATCCTCAGCGCCCGCGGCGACGAGAACGACAAGGTAAAATGCCTGGAACTGGGCGCCGACGACTATTTAACCAAACCCTTCGGCATCGCCGAACTTATGGCCAGAATTAAGACGGCCTTCCGTCATCGCGGCGACCCCACCGTATCGCCGGCACAGTCGAACTTCGTCTGCGACGGTATGGAAATCAATTACGCCAAGAGGCGCGTTAGCGTTGACGGTAAAGAGGTAACGCTGACCCCTACCGAGTACGCCCTGCTGCAGCACCTGGCGGTGAACTCCGATAAAGTCCTCACCCACAGCATGCTTTTACAGAGTGTCTGGGGCAACGAATACTCATCGGAGAAGGAATACCTGCGCGTCTTCGTCGGGCGACTGCGCCGCAAGCTCGAGCCGGACCCCAAGAATCCCAAGTATATCCAGACGATACCCGGTGTGGGTTACCACCTGGCCGCAGTAGCGTAAAACCGGCTTCTTCAGCGTAAAATAAACACCTTTCCCCGGGCTATTCCAAGTGAAAGCTACCGATTATTTCGTCTAAGACCGGCTCATCCTGTTCAAAACTGGCGGGCAGGCTGTAAGACATTATAAGGAAGGCATTCGCTTCCGTGATTACAATGACATATTTGCAGGTGAGGAGATACCCCTGCATTGTACCGCTGAACACAACCTCATAGGCTGGAGTACCATCATCCAGTGCTATCTCACCTTCGGAAAGAAACTCATAGTCACTGAGCTCCCCACTGAACATGCTTTTCAGCTTCGATGCGGACTCGGCAGGGGTAGCTTCTTCTTCAGTCCACGTCTTGACCATTACCTCGGGTATTCCCCCCGCGGCCCGCAGGTCAAGAATTTCGCCGTATTCACCGGTGGTATAGTCATGCCACCCCTCCGGGTAAGTGATGGAGAAGCCGTACTCAGAGCTGGTGTAGGTGCCGCCCGGGCTGGGAGCCGGCGGTACATAGGTATAGGATGGCATCAGCTTAAAGCTATCCACTACGCTGTCTAGCAGCGGCTTTTGCTCGTCAAATTGGACTGGCTCTCCACTTACCCCAACAAACAAAACTTGCTTCTCCCGCACCAGGACGACGTATCTGAACTTCTCCACTTTTCCAGCGCCGATATCTCCCTGGCCTATCATTTCATAGGCCGAGATACCCCCGCCGATGGTAACGTCGCCTTCGGAGAACATCTCAAACTGCGACATCGCGTCCATGTACTTCTTGGTTTCGGATACGACGTCGGCCAGGCTATTTCCCTCGGGCCTATATTCCACCGATACGCCCACCGAGAAACTCCCTTCGGGTTCATTGAACTTGAGCTGGAAACTTGTCGTCGCCCCGTGTTTATTCTCAGTCCACCCCTCGGGATACTCAATGGAAAAGCCGTGCTCGGTGCTTTCGAAGAGGGTCATAACCGTCTCAGGAGGGGCAGGCGCGGGGGTTGGAGCCGAAGGCGGAGTCGGTTCAGGAGCTGGCGTTGTATCCGTGGCTCCGCACTGGCAGCCCGCTACAAACAAGGCTAGAGTCACTATTACAGCCGTCAAGATGCCTTTTTGTCCTCTTGTTCTCAACATAATACACTCTTCCTTAAGGTTAGCTAGTGACATATGTATTATTATATGCCTATTTTACTACTTTCTCAGGGGAGTGTCAATGCGGCCGGTTACGCCTTACCTTGCGCTAATTCATCAGCTTGTCTATACTTTTCGCATAGAGACCCTACAAATATATCAAGTAAAGATAAAGTTTATGGCTGGGGAGACTGCCCGGGGTCAGTGAGTGACCTAATATATTGATAAGGAGCTGCTAATGAACGTAGAAGAAATGGAAGCCAGGCTTAAAGCCCTTGAAAAGAAGGTCGGCATCCTGGACGACATCAACGAGGTCAAGAGGCTGCAAAGGGTATACAGCTACTACGTACAGCACATGATGCGCGACGAGATATACGATTGCTTTGCCGACCACCCCGATGTCGCTTTATACTGGCTGGAAGGCACCTGGCTCGGTAAGGAGGGCGTGAAACAGTATTTCGGGGTCGGCTCGGACCGCCCGGAGCCTCAACCCGGCTTCCTGCATCAGGTAATGCCGATTGCCGGCGTTGTCGACGTTGAGCCTGACGGTAAAAGGGCTAAAGGCCGCTGGTACGCCTACGGCGGTGTCTGCATTCCCGACAAGGAGGGAAAGCTCCGCGGCTCACTCGTTGGCGGTATTTATGAAATCGAGTACATCAAGGAAGACGGCGTATGGAAGTTCCTGACAATAAAGTGGATTATCCCCTATACCGTCAGACTCCCGGAAGAGACCTGGGGCACCGCGGAGATGATAGGTAAATCCGTACTGGACTTTAAAATGTCCGTGCCCGATATACCACCCACTCCCGACGACCCCCGGTTCGTGTCCGGCTACATCTTCCCCTTCCACTACAACCACCCGGTTACCGGAAAGCCGACTTCTGAAAATGATAAAAATGCCCGGTTACTAAGTGGAAAAACGAAAAATATTCAGGAAAAATAGAGGGGACAAAATGGCTGAATCAAAATACGGCAAATGCATTAAAACAGGGCTTATCATGGACATAGACCATTACACGGGCAAGTCTATCGTGGCGCATAACGGCGAGCTGGACGCAGACTGCAGCATTGGCTATCACTGCATCTCTAAACCGATGTCCTTCGACCATCCCCATTCCCATGACTTCCCGGAAATGCTCTGTTTTGTCGGGGGCAATCCGGAGGACATTACCGACTTAGGGGCGGAAATAGAGTTCACGCTGGGAGGCGAAAAACATATCATAAACTCCCCTGCCGTTGTTTCCATCCCCTCCAACGTAGAGCACTGCCCGATAGTTTTCAAGAAAGTAGATAAACCCCTGATATTCCTGGAAATATCACTTACTCGCATATGGAAACCGGTCGGGCCGCCGCCACCGAAGAAAAAACCGGCCAAAAAACAATAAGAATTTTCCGTTCTATAGGATAATTCCCTGCATAAGGAGGATTTAAAAATGGCGGAAACAAAATACGGGAAACACGTACTCAGAGAGGCCTTTAAAACACATCATCAACTTGAAGGGCTATCTGCCAACGGCGACGAGATGGATGCCGACTGCATCCTTACCCACCATGTTATTTATAAGCCGGAGCTAATGTTGAAGGAGCCCCATTACCACAGTGACTTCATACAGCTGCTCTGTTTCCTCGGTACCAACCCGATGGACGTGCGGGATTTCGGCGGGGCGGTGGTGGAGATATGCCTGGGCGAGGAACAGGAAAAACACGTCATCGACTCCCCTGCTATCGTCTCAGTCTCCAAAGGACTGCCCCATGGCCCTCTGGACTTCAAGGTAATCCCCAAGCCCATCATCTTCCTGGAGATAATGCTGACACGGCGGTACCATATGGATAAATTGAAGAAATAAGATAAGACCGGTTGATACCTTAACCGCCCGTAAATAGACATTATGTCAAGTGCATTTACGCTTTATACGATTGTATCGTTTGTCTACACCTGCCCTGCCCCATCATTAATAAGATATTTATCTTATCCCCGCAGCCGTTTATGCTATGTTTATCACCCCGATGTTAGTCTTATACCAGAAGATAAAACAATGACTCCAAGGAGGCTAACATGCTGGCACAAACCAAAATCCTTACTATCAGCACCGACCCGGTACTGGTGAACTTCCTGCAGCAAGGACTTAATGATGGTGAGTACGAGACAATAAGTACCCGTCACACCGGAACCCGCCTCAAAGACGTAATAGATTCCGAAGACCCGGAGTTCATAGTCCTGGATATTATGATGCCCACACTGGACGGAATCGGGACGTGTTTACAACTCCGTCAATGGACGGATTTACCCATTATGATGCTCAGCACCTGGGGTACCGGAGACAACACGGTCAGGGGACTGAACCTGGGTTCCGACAACTACCTGACCGAGCCATTTGGAGTTGATGTGTTAAAAAAGCGGATTGAAGATACCCTGAAGCGCAACACCACGGCATTTGACCCGCTGTCTAATATAAGTACCGGTAATAACTGACATTTAAAGACTATTTACGAGCTGTTCCCCAGCTTGGTAACGTCCCAACAGTTGGCAGGGCTTAGCCGATAAAACGCTAAGCCCTTTCTATTTTTTCCAGTAATTATTCCCTGTAAAACATTTATGCATTGTTTATAGCTTCACCCTGCCTTTTTATGATTTATTTTCCATTCCAACGATAAGCTGAGACTGTGAGATGAAAACCAGATATGCGGTATATCCGCTAAACAGAGTTGATATATAAGGCCCGATGAAATGAAAAGGAAATTGTTATTTCCCCTGATTGCGGCTTTACTGCTCGCACCCTGGCCGATGGCATACGCCTATGATGAAGCCCTGGCTATAAACACACCTGTAAACATAGAGCCGGCCGAAGAAGCCGCCGCGCCGAAAATTAATGCCTTCAATTATACCATAGGCGGCGTCACTCCGGGCGACCTCTTTTACATCGACTCTTCCAGCACCACCACCGATATGCATCTTACCCTGTATATCACCAATACCAACGAACTCGTGTATCAATACCGGTACATGAACCTGAAAATCGGCATTTACGTGCAAACAGATATCGACCAGTGGGAAGAAGTGACCTGGGGTGAAGAGGAAGCATCGCAGGATATATATATAACCATGCAGAGCGGTGTGGCGGAATTTACTCTGCCGGGATACGCCAGCTACAAGGTTACCATCGATAACGGCTGTTTTTACTGCTACGGGGTCGGTACTAATGAAAGCGCCGCCCGTCCCCAGTTTTATCTGACGTCAACATGAGATGACGGATTATAAGGAACTTACCAATACAACAATAAAACGACGCAGGAGGTAACATCATGATAATACTTTGGATACGCAAGAAAAAAACAGAGGGGCAGAATGGCCTGGTTAAGGATAATAAAGAGTCTTTCCACAAACATGACGAAATTATGAAACAGTTCCGCCTGGCCCACCCGGACACCAACGTCATTAATGCCAGAGACATCGTTACGGCAGACGGCAACCTGCTGGCGCCGGTAGACAAGGTAAAGCTAACCGAGCACGTGCAAAACTGATGTATTCATGTTTTGACAGGTTAAACTTTCGATGCGAAGCCAGTAATTAAACCTGTATCAATTTATAAAGTAAGCTCTCCCATCTTCTTTACGTGGGAGAGCTTTATTTTGCGCCTGCCCTGCCCTATCCGGCAGCCTCAAGCTCTTGCCACGACACGTCTCATGATGATAAAATATTGAACAGCGTCACATCAGGGGCCGCTAGCTCAATTGGCAGAGCAGCTGACTCTTAATCAGCAGGTTACAGGTTCGATTCCTGTGCGGCTCACTTTCACTCTTTAATTCCATTAGGCAACGTCACTTATCACCGATTATCAATCGTCACGCGGCGTTAGGGGTAATCCGCCGCCGGCGTTGATAGACTCTCCGGTAACATAAGATGAAAGCTCGGATGCCAGAAACAGGGCCACCCCGGCGATTTCCTCCGGCATACCCATTCTCAGCATCGGCACCCGATTGTCCAGCATCTTGAAAAAGGCTTTCCCTTCTTCTTCGGACATTCCCTTCAGCATCTCGGTAAAGAATTCCGAACGCACCGGACCCGGCAGAATAGCGTTCACGGTGATATTTTCGCGCGCCAGTTCGAAAGCCAGGTTGCTGGTCAGCGAAATGACGCCACCTTTAGCCGAATGGTAATGAACGATAGGCGCGGGGGGATGGATGGCACCCATCGACGATACATTTATAATTTTGCCGTACCTGTTTTTTTTCATATGAGGCACGACCGCCCGGCAACATAGAAACTGGCCTTTCAAATTTATACCGACAATCCTGTCCCAGTCCTCATCGGTGGTATTCTCAATTCCCCCGCCTGTCGCCTGGGAAATCCCGCCCGCATTATTGACCAGGATATCGATTTTGCCGAACTTTTTAACGGTCTGCTCTACCATATCGTTTACTTCGGCGCTATTGGAGACATCGGCACCAATCGCCAGGGACTCTCTTCCCATAGCCTTTACCTCATCCGCGACCTTACGGGCGCCTTCCACGTGCAGGGCATTGACAACGATATCACAACCCTCCCCGGCGAACCTCAGGCAGATAGCTCTCCCGATTCCTTTAGCTCCTCCGGTAACAATCGCCACTCGATTTTTAAGTAACACCTGTTGCCTCCTTTAGACTTATACACTATAAATATATATATCCAAGTCTCAATATAACCGATTTTATTGCCTGCTGACAATAAAAGTTGCAGAGATTATCTAAAATACGGCAATATTATATAATAACGGAGCAACCGAGTATTACGTTATTATCTTCATCGGGGATAAGTACCATTAACGAGGAGGAATTCATGACCAGAGGCTACATGGGGAAAATTCTCAATGTAAATCTATCAATAAGCGAGTTAAGCGACGAAGTCCTGGACGAGAAAATATACCGCGATTATATCGGCGGTTACGGCATCGGCGCCAGGATTCTGTACGACCGCATGAAGGCTGGTGTCGACCCGCTGGGCCCGGACAGCATTCTGGGAATTATATCCGGTCCGCTTACGGGCACAGACGCAATCTCAGGCACGAGATTCACGATTCTGGGCAAGTCACCGTTGACGGGGTGCTGGGGGGATGCCAATTCAGGCGGGTATTTCGGTGCTTATATCAAGTTCTCCGGGTACGACGGAATATTTTTAACGGGCATATCCGAAAAACCGGTCTACCTGTATATCGATAACGGCATGGCAGAGTTGAGAGACGCCGCCCATCTATGGGGCAAGGACACTTACGAAACCGAGGACATTTTGAAAAGCGAACTGGGCAAGGACATAGCTATAATCAGTATCGGGCCGGCGGGGGAGAAGCTGGCACGCTTATCCTGCATTATGCACAACAAAGGCAGCGCGGCGGGACGTTCCGGACTGGGCGCTGTAATGGGCTCAAAGAAGCTCAAGGCGGTGGCCGTGAAAGGTAAAATGGAAGTACCCGTCGCCGATGCGAAAGGACTTAAAAAATTAAGGACCAAGATATTAGCTAAAATGAGCGGTGATATAGACTGGTTGGGCAAATACGGCACGTCATTCGTAACCGTCCAGTCAGCTGAAAGCGGCGATTCTCCGGTAAAAAACTGGGGAGGGGTAGCGGTAAATGATTTCCCGGATGCCAGGCCGCTCGGAGCCGACCCCCTGGATGAGTACAAGCAGAAGCGGACCGGCTGTTACCGATGCCCCATCAGCTGCGAGGCAATTATGAAAGAGGGGACGGGAGAGTATAAATATAAAGCGGGGTCTTTCAGGCCGGAGTACGAAACCCTCGCTATGTTCGGCAGCAACTGCCTGAACAATAATCTGGAATCGATAATCATGGCCAACGATATCTGCAATCGCTACGGCATCGATACTATATCCGCCGGTGCCGTTATGGCATTTGTCATGGAATGCTATGAGAAGGGACTGATTACTAAAAAGGATACCGGCGGCATCGAAATGACCTGGGGTAACCATAAATCGCTGGTTGCCATGATGGAAAAAATGGCTAAAAGAGAAGGTCTCGGCGATATTTTGGCCGACGGCGTAAAAATTGCTGCCCAGAAAATCGGCAAAGGCGCTGAACAATATGCCATCCACATTCATGGTCAGGAGGTCCCGGCACATAATCCGATTGGCGGGTTCCACTGGCCGGCGACATACATCGCCAATGCCACTCCGGGACGCCATACGCAGGGCTCGGAGGGCTTCAGCCAGGAACTGATGACGGAATATGACAAGGGTTCGTTCAGCGGTAGAGGGCCGGCGCATATGATGGGCACCTGCCAGCAGCACGTCGTGATGTGCACCGGGATGTGTCTTTTCGTGAACGGCAACCTCCCCGGCTATGAGACTATCGCGGAGTTCATGAGAGCGATTACCGGATGGGATATAACCCTCGACGAATTGCTGACAGCCGGAGAGAGAATCGAAAATCTCCGGCAGGCCTTTAATATCCGCGAAGGTGTAAACCTGCTCAAGCATGAAGTTTCCGGCAGAATACTCGGTAAGCCGCCGCATAAAGAAGGACCCCTGGCCGGAATTACCGTAGACGCGGATACACTCGTTAAAGAGTATATAGCCACCATGGACTGGGACCCGGCAACCGCCAAACCCAGTGAAAAGAAGCTGAAAGAACTGGGGCTGGACGATGTGGCTCAAGAGCTCTACCCGCGCTAAAAGTCTTAAGTAAGGAGGCGGCAAGATGGCTTTCAGGCCGAAAAAGAACCGCATCCTCGAAGCTCTGAAAAAGGGTGAAATTCCGCTGGGTATGGAAGTTAACACGGGCAACCCGAGCATTATAGAAATCCTCGGTTACACCGGGTTCGATTTCTACATGCTGGATATGGAACATACCCGGATAAACCGCGAGACAATGGAGCACTGCATCCGCGCCGCCGACGCCGCCGGGATAACCACACTGGTCAGGGTGACCGAAAACGACCCCGGTCTTATCCGGCATTGCCAGGAAGCCGGAGCCCAGGGCGTGGTGGTTCCCCGCGTGGAAACCCCCGAGGACGTACAGAAAATAATCAATGCCATGCGATACGGCCCCGAAGGCAAATGCGGGGTCTGTCCTCTGGTACGCGCCGCGAACTACTCGGATGAAGGGTATGAGGAATACATAGAATATTCCAACCAGAATAACATGATTATTCCCCTGCTCGAGAGTAAGACCGGCTTTGAGAACGCGGAGGAGATTTTCGCCCTACTAAAGCCGGGCGTGGATGCCATCGGTACGGGCATGGGCGACCTGAGATTCTCGCTGAGAAAGCCGGGACAGAAGGCGGACAGGCAGCATCCTTATATCAAGGAGGCCGCCGATAAGGTCGCATCCCTCTCGAAGAAGACGGGTGTCCCCATAATGGACATGGCTTTTTCTCCAGAGGGAGCCAAGGAAACGATAGCCAGGGGTACCAGAATATTACTGTACTCTCTGGACCAGATGCTTTTCTATAATCTTTGCCGGGACATTGTCCGGGCGGTAAAGGGGTAACAACACAGTTATAAAGAGAATTACGAGGAGGAATCATCGCTATGAGTAGCCTGAAGGGCAAGGTCGCTCTGGTTACCGGAGCCGCCAGTAAGAGGGGCATGGGACATGCCATCGCCGTGAGACTGGCCAGGGAAGGAGCCGATGTTGTCGTTATCGATAAAATCGCCACGCCTAAAAGCCTTTTCCCCGGCGACGAGGGATGGGGCGGACTGGACGCTATCGTCACGGAAATCGAGTCACTGGGCAGGAAAGCCCTGGCGGCGACGGTGGATATCAATGTCGGTAAAGAAGTTGACGCAATCGTGGCAAAAACCCTGAAACAATTCGGGAAGATAAACATACTGGTACACGCCGCTGCCATTCGCGGGCCGGTGGGGGTACCGGTCGTCGACCTCACGGAGAAAGACATCCGCGCCATTATAGATGTTGACCTGGTCGGCTCGTTTTTAATCTGCAAGGCGGCAGCTAAAGCTATGATATCCAGGGGAGAGGGCGGCAAAATCGTTATTTTCTGCTCGCTGGCGGGAACGCACGGCGTACCGGGGAGCGCCGCTTATTCCGCCGCCAAATACGGCACCATCGGGCTGACGAAAAGCCTGGCGCTGGAGCTGGCACAGCATAAAATAAACGTCAACGGCATCAACCCCGGCATGATAGTAACGAACCTGAGAGACGATTCCTTTACCAAGATGGCAAAGGCCGATGGCATCACCTGGGAAGAAGCCAGGAGGAGAGACCACGAAGCGTTAGGTACGCATATACCGTGGGGTCGACTCGGCACGCCGGAGGAAGCTGCCGACCTTGCCTATTTCCTGGTTTCCGACCTTTCAGATTACATCACCGGCGAAGTGGTGGCGCTCGGGGGCGGAGTTACCTAAACAGATATTATTTATTCCTGTTGCCTGAATAAACGGGAGGCGTAAATAAATGGCTGCAATAACCGATATTGTCAAACATTTTACCGGTACCAGGTACGAAGATTTACCCGCTGCCGCCTTAGAATCGGCCAAGAGAGAGGTACTGGACAGCCTGGCTACGGCCCTGGGAGGTTCGTCGAAGGCGGGCGTGGGCGAACTGGTTGATATGGTCAGGGAATGGGGAGGCAGCGAGCAGAGCACCATCATCGCCTACGGGTTAAAATGCCCCGCCCCCAACGCGGCACAGGTCAACGGCACGATGATACATGCCCTCGATTACGACGACGGACATCAGGTAGCCCTGGTACACATAGGATGCGTCGCCGTGTCGACCTGTTTCGCGGTGGCGGAACGGATGGGAAAAATAAGCGGCAAAGAGTTAATAACCGCTATCGCCCTTGGCGGCGATTTCCTGGCCAGGCTGGGACTGGCCAGCAAGCCGGGTAGCAGCGCTCTCAGCTCCGGGTGGCACCCGACCACCCTGTTCGGTTTCCTGGGTTCCGCCGCCATGGCCGGCAGGCTGATGGGACTCGACGAAGAAAAAATGATAAATGCCCTGGGTCTCGCCTACCACCAGTGCGGAGGAGCCGGTTCCGGCGTGGCTGACGGCGCGCTGGCGAAAAGGATGGGGCCGGGACTGGCGGCTAAAGCCGGTATCACGGCCGCCCTGATGGCCGAAAGAGGCATTACGGGCGAGAGGGACTCTCTCGAAAGTAGAACCGGGCTTTTCAACGCCTACATGGGGGGAGACTACGATGTTAATATACTCACCTCGGATTTAGGTAAAAGGTTCGAAGGAGTCAATATAGGTGATAAGCCCTATCCCTGCTGCGGGCTCACCCATGCCTGCATCGATGCGGCACTTGCCCTGAAGTCCCGACATGAGATTAATCCCGACCGGATACGAGATATCACGGTATACGGGGGACAGTCAGTATACGGCCTATCTCAGCCCCCGGAAATAAAGCGCGCCCCGCGGACAATTACCGACGCCCAATTCAGCGTACCCTGGATAGTTGCCACGGCTCTGGTCAGGGGCAGGGTTACCGTGGACGACTTTACCGATGAAGCTTTAAGAAGGCAGGAAATCCTGAATACAGCACAAAAGGTATCCGCCGTGCTTGACACTTCCATGGACCGGCACGGCGTCGGGCCGGGCGGGGTAATCATTACGATGAACGACGGCACGGAGTACACCGATGAAGTGGAGCACTGCCTGGGCAGCGTGGAAAGACCGATGACATTCGAAGACTGCACCGTTAAATTCAGGGAATGCACCGCCTGCTCGATAAAGCCGCTGCCCGCTGATACGGTCGAGAGAGTAATCGATATGATAGCGCGCCTTAATGAACTGGACGACGCTACGGATATTATCAGGCTGCTTGGTTAGTATATCAAGCGTTAGCGGAGGATGATGCCATGGCTACTAAAAAAGATGACAATATTAAAATAAAAGAAATAATGTACTTCGAAAGACCGCGACGGTCGAACACCGACGCTTTGCTCGAATTCTTCGTTAAAAAGATAGAGACCCTGGATTTACATCATGTGATGATTGCATGGGACAGCGGGTACACGCTCCATAAATTTCTGAAAGCAACCAAAAACCTCAAGCTCAAGCTCGATATTACGACGGTGACCAATCCCAAGGGAGGGACAATCGGTGGGAGGAGCGTATCTATCGACGATGCAACCCGGGAGGAACTGGAGAAAAAAGGTATAAAAGTCTGTTATCTCAACGACGATTTACAGCTCGGTGAACCTGCGTCCCCGTCCCCCCACCAGAAGTTCCTCAGAGACATGCTGCTTCCCTGGGTTCCGGCGCATATCGACCCCTTGAGCATGGATGCCGGTGTGGATTTATCCCTTTTTCTCACGTTAAGCCAGGGCTTCCGCGTCTGCGTGGGATGCCTGGTGCTGGCGGTAAAACACGGGCTTATCCCCGAGGGCGAGAGGGTGCTGTGCCTGGCCGGACAGGCTACGGCAATCGTTCTCCAGGCCGGCAAGACCGCCAGAACATGCTACGTGAAAGAAATACTCGGCTACGAACTGAATTCCGATTGGCTGCAGATGCCCAGGAGGAATATGAAGAAAATGGTAGCCATAACAAAATAGATTCTTATTAAAAACAATAGAGCTGAAAGGGGCGTAAGATGGCCAGGGGATACATGGGTAAAATCCTTTTCGTGAATCTTTCCACCGGTGAAATCAAAGAGGAGAAACCGGAAGAAAGACTGTACCGGGACTTTATCGGGGGCTATGGCATTGGCTCTCGGATTCTTTACAGTCGCCAGAAAGGCGGGGCAGACCCCCTGGGACCGGAGAATACGCTCGGCTTTCTAACGGGCCCACTCACCGGTACTCCTTCCACTTTTGCCGGTCGATATGCCGTAGTGGCGAAATCGCCGCTTACCGGCGGGTGGGGAGATTCCAACGGCGGAGGGCATTTCGCGCCTCAAATAAAGTTTGCCGGCTATGACGCCGTGTTCCTCACCGGGATAGCGGAAAAACCGGTCTACCTGTTTCTAGATGACGGCAAAGCCGAGTTAAAAGACGCCGGTCACCTGTGGGGAAAGGACTGCTTCGAGACCGAGGACACGCTGCGTGCCGAACTGGGCGGAGGGGTGGAAAGCGTCTGCATCGGCCCGCCCGGCGAGAGACTCTCCCTTATTTCCTGCATTATCACCAGGAGAGGAGCCGCGGCGGGACGCTCGGGGCTGGGGGCGGTGATGGGTTCCAAGAGACTCAAGGCGGTGGCAGCCAGAGGCAATCAGGAAATCCCGGTATTCGATATTGAAGCGGCAAACAAACTGAGAAAAGAGCATATAGCCGCGATGAAGAGCTTCAGCGGCGGCATGGAGACTCTTGAGGGATTTCACAAGTACGGCACTTCCCATGTTGCCGAAGGCTTTGCCCATAGCGGTAATACACCGGTGAAAAACTGGGGCGGCGTTGGCGTTAATGATTTACCCGATGCCTCCGGCCTTTCCGGTGACGCGGCTATAGCCAATATCGAAACGAGAACAGGCTGCTGGCATTGTCCGATAGGCTGTGAAGGCAGGCTGAAAGCGGGACAGGGCGAGTACAAGTACCCGGCCGGCACCCGCCGTATAGAATATGAAACCCAGGCATCTTTCGGCACGATGTGCCTTAACAGTAACACGGAAGCGCTCAATATGCTTAACCATTTATGCAACAGCTACGGTCTGGATACTATCTCCGGCGGCACGGTCATGGCCTTTGCCATCGAGTGCTATGAGAACGGTATTATTACCAAAGCGGATACCGATGGTATTGAGCTTACCTGGGGTAACCATCAGGCCATCGTCGCCATGACGGAAAAGATGGTAAAGGGAGAAGGTCTCGGCGCCATACTGGCTAACGGCGTAAAAGTAGCCGCCGAGAAAATCGGCAAGGGATCCGAAGAGTACGCCGTGCATATCGGCGGGCAGGAACTGGGCATGCACGACCCCAGGTTGGCTAATTTCCCGGATGCAACATCCGCGGCGCGCTATCTGATGGACGCAACCCCGGGCCGCCATACCCAGATGAGTTTCGGGCCTGCTAGCTTCGGCATGCAGGTTGTCAATGCCGCCGGCTGGTGCATGTTCAGCGACCTCGTAGGGGGAAACACCATAAAATACGTCGCGGGATTCATGAACGCCGTGACCGGCTGGGACCGTTCCGAGGACGAGCTTCTCAAGTGCGGTGAGCGGATTGTGAATATGCGGCATGTTTTTAACCTGCGTGAAGGCATCAATCCTCTAGAGCATAAAGTGCATCCCAGGATAATCGGTAGACCGCCGTTAGAAGCGGGGCCGCTGGCCGGCGCCTCCGCCGATATCGAGGCACAGGCGTACTGGGGCCTCGGAGCCCTGGACTGGAGCCGGTCCACCACCAAACCCAGCCAGAAAAAGCTGCTGGAACTGGGCCTGGATGATGTGGCGGAAGAGCTGTGACCGCCGATGAATCCACCGACGCCGTAATCTTTATCATCCGATAAAAAAATATATTCCTTTTTCACTTTAACTGCCTATTGACAACATCAGATACTAAGAATATCATTATATCTACGTAACCCGAATATTCCTATTTGGGAGTCAGATGTGTTCATATCAAACCTGTCTGACCATGGGCTGGAATGCCGGAAGGCATTATCCGATGAACACATCTTTGCATAGAGTATGTAAAGACACCGGTTTTACTATCGGTGTCTTTTTCTTTTGTAAAATAATACTTAAATGAAGGGGGATGGGGAAATGGTTACGAAAAGACCACGCACACACCAGGGAGATAAACCTGAAGAAACTCCGGAAATAATGACCAAGCCGCTTCCGCAAATCCTGGGCGAGATGGAAGCAAATATCCTGGCTGCCGCCACCGCGGCAAAAAAAGCTGAAGAATCCGCCAGAGCTGCCAGGGGAGCCGCCGGTGCCGCCACCACGGCATCCACGGAAGCCGCCAAGAGAGCCGAGGAAGCCCGCCTGGCGGGAGAAAGCGCCGCTGCGAAAGCCACACAGTCAGCCAGCGACGCAGCGTCTAAAGCCGAGGCGATTGCCACGGCGGCCAGAGACGTTGCCGAGGAAGCCGCCAGGAAAGCCGAAGAAGCAGACCGGGGAGCCAGAGAGGCCGCTAATATTTTCCAGAAAGACGCCGAAACAGCCACCAAAACCTCTCAGGAAGCGGCTACCAAAGCGGCTAAAGAAGGCGAGGCAGCCATAAAAGCCGCCGAGGCAGCCAGGCGAGTGTCTGAAGAAGCCGCCCGGCAAGCCGAAGAAGCCAGTGCTTTGGCCAGGGAAGCGGCCGCCGAGGCTGCTAGAGCTGCCGATGAAGCGGCAAGCAGGGCCGAAGAAGCTGCTTTAAGAGCCGAGCAAACCGCTAACGAAGCCAAATACGCTGCCGAGGAAGCCACTCAGAAAGCAGAAGAGGTAAGCCTGGCCGCCAGAGAAGCAGCCGCCCTCGCCGCTCAATCATCCGAGGAAGCGGCTGCCCGTGCTGAAGAACTGGCGGTGGCAGCCAAGACAGCGGTAGAGGAATCTATTGAAAAATCTAACGCTTCCGGGAAAGATGCCGACGAAAGCACCCGAAACGCCGTTACCGCCCGGGCGGCGCTGGCCAAAATTGTGACCCCGGAAACAGCCACCAGAGCCGACGAGACTGGCAGGAAAGCCAAGAGAGCCGCTGTTACCGCCTTCCAGGCAGCCGAAGAGACCGACCGGAAATCCGAGACGGCCGCTATAGCCGGAGACGACGCTATCAGCGCGGCGACGAAAGTAACGGGAATACTGGCGGGAAGAGTCGATGAGGCAGGCAGAGAGACAAAACAAGTCGCGGCTACCGGCTTTTTAACCGCGGGCAGGATTCGCAAGAAAGCCGAGGCTGCCGACATTGCCGGAGACGAAGGCATCGAAGACGCGGCTAAAGCGCTGCACCAGATGGTAAGCCGGGCCGAAGAACTGGCTAAAGCCGCCGAGGCGGCGTCCAACGCGGCAACCAAGTCATCGGAGTCCGCCAGAATGGCAGCCGAGGCGGCTATGAGAGCCGCCGGCGAAGAAGCCACCGCCAAGGCCGAGGAAGCCAAGAGAGCCGCCGAAGAAGCCGGACTTAAGGCTGAAATAGCCGCAAAACATGCCAGGG
Source organism: Dehalococcoidales bacterium (assembly GCA_030606585.1). Classification (GTDB taxonomy): domain Bacteria; phylum Chloroflexota; class Dehalococcoidia; order Dehalococcoidales; family RBG-16-60-22; genus JAFGPF01. The sequence continues at coordinate 20,960 of JAUWGD010000007.1, forward strand.
AAGCCGCCGAAGCGGCAACCCATTCTGTAAAAGAAGAAGTTGTTACCAAAACCGAAGAAATTAAGAAAACCTCCGAAGAAGCAATAGAAAAGGCTAAAGAAGTCAGTACCGGCGTATCTGCGGTCACCGAGGCGGATGCCGTCCGGGCAGAGCGTATTGCCAGACTGGCTCAGAAGTCCGTCGAAGCCTCCATAAAAGAAGCTATTACATCCGGAAACCTAGCTGACAAGACCGCTGCCGGTGCTACAGAAGCCCGTGAAGAGACGAAAAAGAATACGTCCGTAAATACTGCTGAGAAAGCGGATGATGCGGGCGAAAAAGCTAAAAGCGCTGCCGCCGCCGCATATCGCTCATCAGAAGAGCTTGAAAGGAAAGTGGAGACAGCCGCGATGGCCGCCGATGAAGCTATCGATGCATCTTCCAGGTTATCGGGCAGAGTGGCAGATAGAGTCAAAACCGCTGGTGAGAAGTCTATGGCCACGACTACTACCGGTAAAAATACAGCCGATGAAATTCGAAAGAAAGCTAAAATTGCCGATATCGCCGGAGACGCTGCCATCGATGCCGCCACCCGGACATTGCATAAGCTGGTAAAGCAGGCGGAGGAAATGGGCAGAAAGGCGAAAACAGCCGCGGATGCCGCCGCGAAAGCCTCGGCAGAGGCCAGGAAGGCCGCCGAAACCGCCGGCAGGACATCACTCAGCGCTTCGCAGAAGGCCGAGGAAGCCGCTCAAGGCGCCAAGTCACTCGCCGCCGACACCATCAGAAAAGCCGAGGAAATGGCGGTCAGGATAGAGAAGGCTCATCAAAACACCGTCGAAGAGGTAAAAACACTTTCCGCCAGAGTAGATGAAGCCTTTGGTATGGCCAAAGACGCCCTTGATAAAATCAGGGGTCTGTCTCAGAGGGTGTTAACCAGCTGGGAAATGGGGGTAATTATTCTCGCGGTAGTTGCCGCCGCCACCATGATAGGTTTCGGCCTGGCTGCCGTATTGATACCGTAATCAAGGAAGCAGCATTAAGTTAATATATAGCTCACCGGCGCCGGGTATAATCGCGGTGGCAGCCGGAGTTATATCGCTTTTTCCGCAAGTTCCACGATATCGTACACCTTGAGGCTGCTGCCGCTCTCTTTAACGGCCTCGCCAAGCGTCTTCTCACACCACGGGCAGGCGGAGACGATAGCTTCGGCTCCGGTAGCCCCGGCTTCCTTTATCCTCTCTCCGGCCGTCCACATGGCAAACTCAGGATTGGACTCATTTACGCCGCCGCCAGCGCCGCAGCACCAGGCATACTCCTTAATCCTGTCCATTTCCACGAGCTGTATACCGGATATGGCCTTGAGAACATCACGCGGCGGTTCGTAGACGCCGTGAGTGCCGCGCCGGAATACCTTCGGGGGGTCGAACCTGCGTTGAATACCGGGAACCCTCTTGCCTTTCCAGTGTATCCAGAGTTCGCCCAGTCTGCCGAGGTGGCACGGGTCGTGGTAGGTGACGTTCATTTTTACTTGTTTAGTTAGCTTCAGCCTGCCTTCCCTGATTAACCGGTCGAGGTATTCGGTGATATGCACGACTTCCAGGTTGCCCTTCAGATTGTATTTATCATAGAGCACCTTGAAAGCCTGATAGCCGTCGGCACAGGACGTCACCACCGTTTGCACGCCGGCTTTCTTAATCGCCTCCATATTCTTCCTAGCCTGGTCGAGAAAGTCCTGCTTGTAGCCCATCTGGTAAGCCCGGCCGCCGCAGCATGTCTCGTTATTACCGGCGATACCGAAATCGACGCCCGCCTCTTTGAGCAGCCTGGCGGTGGCTTTCGCCAGCTTCCACATGTCCCTGTTATAGCTGGTCAAACAGCCGACATGATAGAGGACTTTCACCTTCTGCCGGGTGGCGTCTTTGATGTCCAGCCCTTCAGCCCAGGCGCCGCGTTTTATCCCGGCTCCCGGAACCATTGTTCCCTGTTTCCGCAGACTCCCGATGACTTTTTCGAGGGCGGGGTGGGTATGGCCTTCCTCCACCGCCTTTATCCTGAACTCGTATATCGGTTCGAGGACTTCCATGTCCATGGCGTATTTACAGGAGACATCACAGCCGCCGCACGTCTGGCAATTATAGATAATGTGCTTAAGCTTATCGGTGTAATCTATCCGGTTCTCCAGCATAGCCACGCCCATACCCATCCTGCCGCCCCCCGAGTAGGCATTGAAGTTATATCTGGATATGCTCGGGCAGATATTTACGGGCTGTTCTCCCTCTACCTTTTCCAGGGGTATGAATTTACAGATACTGCACTTGTTGCACATTTCCATGTCTTCTCGGAAATCTTCCAGTGCCATCTCATTCTCTCCTTAAAAACATCCATCAATAACAACATCACCCGCCGGGGTTAAAAGCAGAGCTTGCCGGGATTCATGATATTATTGGGGTCGAATATCGACTTTACCTTCTTGAGAACGTCGACCGTTGCCGCGTCCCGATTCACCACCAGGCTGGCGGTTTCCCCGTAAGGCCGTGAGAAGAAAGCGCCCTTGCTTTCCAGTTTCTTCACGGCGTCCTCGGACAGCTTTTTAACCTTCTCGACTTCCTTCGTGTTGGAGGGGTCGTAGAAAAGGTTGAACTCGACGTGGCAATTGGTGCCCTGCACTATCGGCTGGATGTAAATACCCATATCGGAGGCCGGGTAGCCGGCTTCATCGGCCAGGTCATGCATGGCGGCAATCAGTTCGGGGAGCCTGTCATAAACGGTCACGAAGAATACATCCTGGCAGCCGCCCCCGGCGCGAAGCTTCCAGTACGGCTCGGCGGAAGGCCGGCTGGCCGCCTTGAGCAGGTCGACGGCGGATATCCCGCCGATGGCTTCCACAGGCTCCACGCCTGTTCTCCGGGCGACGTCATTCACATCTTTTACCTGGTATTCGACTCTCTCTTCAGCCAAATATTCGTACCCGGCTACGTTATAGAGGAGTATATAAGGGGGCAGGCTGTCCCTGATTTCACGGTAATCGCCGGGCCATTTTTCAGCCATCATCGCGGCCAGATTAGCGCTGTTCAGCACGGAGCATTCGTTGACCAGTCGCAGCCTGATTATCCAGTGAATAAAATCAAAAAGCTTTTCGATATCGGAAGAACCGACCATAAAAGGCCTTTCGATGGCGGGGAGCAACTCACATCGTAACGACGCCCAGGTAACGATGCCCATCGTCCCCTGCGCTCCCCCGATTACCCGGTACAGGGAAGTCTGACCCGGCCCGGCCGCCTCTTTCTGAGAACCACCGGCCGCCCACTGCTCTTCGATAGTGCCCGGTCCGGCGGCGGACCCGGTGCGGAATATATCGCCGGTACCGAAGACAATCTCGACGCAGGCCAACGGGTCGGCGATATCCCAGTGGTACTTGGGCATGATTACCGGCTCACGCTCCAGCATGCTGCCGACGACCGACTTTTTTTTACGCGGTGCCAGTGGCATGTTAAGTCGCAGTCCTTCTTCAGCCACGGCGGGTATCAGTTCTCCGAAGGTTACACCCGGCTCGCACATGGCGACCCGGTTCTTACGGTCGATCCTGATAATTTTCTTCATGCCGCTTAAATCGACAACAACTGCGCCGCCGATACCGGGAACCGTATCACCGCGAAAATGAGGAGGCCCCGAACTTACCGGCACGATCGGGGTGTTCGTCCGGTTGGCAAGTTTTACGATTTTCTCCACATCCGCCGCGCTCCCCGGCCTGACGACATACGCCGGCTTGACCGGGCTTACGAAACTGATGTCACGTGAATATTCGTTTAATATCGCCGACTCGCTGCTGGCGTTACCAGCACCCACTATTTGCACCAGGTCGGCTTCCTTAACCATCCTTAACTCCTTCAGTTTTCCGCCCCCCCCCCGAGCATAAATAATATACCATAAAAGTACGCTTTAAACGAACGTGCTATAATGATATTGCACGTCTTGAGGAGGACTTCAGCATGTCTAAAAAGCTAACGGTGATTCCCGAGCAGTGTTCCGACTGCCGAATATGCGAGCTGGTATGCGCCATCAAGCATTTCGGGGTGAACAATCCGAAGAAATCAGCGATAAGAATCATTAACGCGTACCCCCATCCGGTGATGAGGATGCCGGTTGTTTGCAGCCAGTGCCGTGTGCCGGCCTGCGCTCAGGTATGCCCTACCGACTCTTTAAGGTGGGTTGACGGTATCGTGCAACTGGACGAAGAGTCATGCATTTCCTGTTTCAAATGCGTGGAGGCATGCCCCTTCGGGGCTATCTACGCCCACGAAGACTGCGACCTGCCCATCAAGTGCGATATGTGCGGCGGCGACCCCGAATGCGTGAAGTACTGCCCCATGGGGGCCCTCAGGCTGATACCTGAGGAGGCCCTCGGTGAGACCAAGCGACTTAACAACGTCCTCAGCTATACCCAGATGCGCGAAATCGAGTTCTACGAGAAGGGTGAAAAGAAGACCATCCGCTACGCCGAGATAGGGAAGGAAGAGCTATGAGCATCAAGAGCGGTTATTTCAGGAAACACCTTTCCGTGGACCTTACGAAGGGCAGCGCCGAGTATCTGGACCTGCCGGAAGCTTTCCTGGATAAGTATATCGGCGGGCGCGGCTTCGGCGCCAAGCTAACCTGGGACAACCTTAAAAAGCATAATTTCAAGATAGACCCGCTGGGCGGGGAGAACCTGATAGCTATCGCCCCCGGACCCCTGACCGGCGTTTACGTACCGTCGTCGGGTAAAAACTCGTTTGTCAGCATATCCCCGGCCACCGGCCTTTACGGCGATTCGTCAATCGGCGGGGGCTTCGGGGTGGAGCTGAGGCAGTCGGGAACAGATGTCCTGTCCATCACCGGTAAAGCGCCGGAACTATCGATTCTCTTCAT
>JAUWGD010000158.1 GCA_030606585.1 Dehalococcoidales bacterium
TCCATCGCTTTAACGGCGGTCTTGCCGACCGTGGAAGCCACTACAACCGTTTTGATGCCAAGTTCATCCGCCCGCGCCTTAGCCAGGGCGAGTGTCGTATCGGTGTTCTCGTCACCGCCGGGTTTATCGAAATAGGTTGTCTTTGATTCCATGTTTCTCCTTTTCGTTCTGAAAAATGATTTGTGAAAATAAGCAGTCCTTACAGTTTGAGTTTATCATTCGGTCGTCTCGTGTTTCAAGCAGGGATGTCCGGAAATAACAATTGCCTGCCGAGTTGCAGTGTGATATAGTTGGAATAAATGAAAAACGAGTCTGATTTCATCGCTTCCGGTGGGATTACCTCCCCCGAAGGGTTCATGGCCGGCGCTGTCAGCGCCGGTATTAAATATATGAACCGACCTGACCTTGGCGTGCTTTATTCCGAAGCACCGTGCGCGGCGGCGGCCGTTTTCAGCACCAATAAAGTCAAGGCGGCGCCGGTTATTCTATCGCAGCTGCGGTTGCAGGACGGCAGAGCCAGGGCTGTGGTGATAAACAGCGGCTGTGCCAATGCCTGTAACGGCAAGCAGGGCATGAAAGACGCCATGGGAATGGCGGAACTGGCGGCCCGGCATGTCGGCGTGGCGGTGGATGATGTACTGGTGGCGAGCACCGGTGTTATCGGTACGGTGCTGCCGATGGAGCGTATCAGGAAGGATATACCGGAGATAAGGATCATCGCCGACGGCGGCCACGAACTGGCGCGGGCGATAATGACCACGGACACCGTGCCTAAAGAGGTGGCCGTCAGGGCGGGTGGTTTTACCATCGGGGGAATGGCGAAGGGTTCGGGGATGATTCATCCCAACCTGGCTACCATGCTCTGTTTTTTAACAACCGATGCCGTCGTCGATGCGGACTATCTCGGGGCGGCGTTAAAAGAAGCCGTGGATATCTCGCTTAACATGGTCTCTATAGATGGGGACGACAGCACCAACGACATGGTGCTTATCATGGCTAACGGAAAGGCCGGAGGTGAACCGGTCGTGGCGGGGAGTAAACGGGCTGAGGTGTTTCAAGAAGCTTTGAATAAGGTCTGTATCTATCTGACCAGGGCCATTGCCCGCGATGGCGAGGGGGCTACCAGGCTCATCGAGGTTAATGTCAGCGGCGCGGCCAGCCTGGCAGACGCCAGAATAGCGGCGCGGACGATTGTCAGTTCGTCGCTGGTGAAGGCGGCGGTACACGGCAGCGACCCTAACTGGGGACGGGTACTGGCGGCGGCGGGCAGGAGCGGCGCGGCACTGGACGCGGATAAACTCTACCTGGAAATAGGCGGTATCTGCCTGGTTAAAGACGGTGCCCCCGCTCCTTATGATAATGATAAAGTGGTGAGGCATCTGGATGGCGATGAAGTGCGTATGGACCTGAAACTTAATATGGGGAACGCCGCGGCCACGGCCTGGGGTTGCGACCTTTCCGAGGAATATGTCACTATTAACAGCGAATACACGACCTGATATTCGCAAGGGTTAGAAGCTGATGAAAGACATTACGGTAATAAAAATAGGCGGGTCTACCTTCGGGAACCGGGATACGACCATTGAGGATATCGTAACCCTGCAACAACAGGGTAAATCGCTGGTTATCGTGCACGGAGGAGGCAATATCGTCACCGACTGGCTCAAGCGACTGAGAGTCGAAACGAAGTTCGTCCACGGTGAACGCGTGACCGATTTGCCGACACTGGAAGTGGCTACCGCGGTGCTGGCGGGACTGAGCAACAAGGAAATCACAGGGGCGATTAACGTTAACGGCGGGAGAGCGGTCGGCATCAGCGGCGTCGACGGCGCTCTCATGGAGAGCCAGGCGAAAAACCGGGAGATGGGATACGTGGGGGAGGTGGTTAAAGTAAATCCGGCCGTCCTGGAAACGCTGCTCCAGGCAGGCTTTATACCCGTTATCTCTCCTATCAGCCTGTACTCGATTGATAAGCCCGGTGACGCCCCGGCGATTATTAATGTTAACGCCGACCCCGCCGCCGGCGACCTGGCGGTGGCTCTCGGCGCGGAGCGCCTCGTCTTTTTAACCGATGTCGCCGGCATTACCGATGCCTCAGGGAAGGTGTTGCCCCGGGTGTCCGGGGACGAAGCGGAGTCGTTGATAGCTTCCGGCGTTATTTCCGGGGGGATGATTCCCAAGATAAATGCCTGCCTGAGGGCTTTAAAAGCAGGCTCGATTACGCGTATAATAGATGGTAGAAAGCCGCACGCCCTGTTAAAGGAATTCGACGGACAGGACGGCGGTACGACGATATACAAGGAATAAAAATGACTGACTGGCAAGAACTGGAAAGTAAATACTACATGCAGGTGGTCGTACGCACGCCGGTGACCCTGGTAAAAGGAGAAGGGGCGCGGGTCTGGGACGATAAAGGAAAAGAATACCTGGACTTCGTGGCGGGATGGGCGGTCAACAGCCTGGGGCACAGCCATCCGGTGGTTGCCGAGGCGGTTGCCGAACAGGCACGCACCCTTGTCCAGACCTCGAACCAGTACTACACTATTCCTCAGGTCCAGCTGGCGGAATTACTCGTAAAAAACAGCTGTATGGACAGGGTCTTTATCTGCAACAGCGGTCTGGAAGCCAACGAGGGCGCCGTTAAGCTGGCACGGCGCTACGGCCATATCAAACTAAAAGGCGCCTATGAAGTTATCACGACCATAAACTCTTTCCACGGTCGCTCCCTGGCGATGACGGCCGCTACCGGCCAGGATAAATTCCATACGCCTTACATTCCTTTACCGGTGGGTTTTATGAGTAGTGTTAAATACAATGACATAGAGGCTATAAAGGCAGCCACCACGGACAAGACCTGCGCGATAATGCTGGAACCGGTGCAGGGGGAGGGGGGCGTTAATGTCCCCGATGACGATTACCTGAAAAAGGTAAGAGAGTGGTGCGACAGCAAGGGTATTTTACTGATACTGGACGAGATTCAGACGGGAATAGGCCGCCTCGGGGCGCTCTGGGGCTATCAGTTATATGGCATAGAACCGGATATCATGACTCTGGCCAAGGGCCTGGGTAGCGGCATACCTATTGGCGCGCTGCTGGCCAAGGAAAGCGCCTCCGTTTTCGCTCCAGGTGACCATGGCTCTACTTTCGGCGGTAATCCGGTTACCAGCGCCGCCGCCTGTGCCGTGCTGGAATACGTCATCAAGAACGATATTCACGGCAACGTAAAGAAGGTGGGACAGTACCTCATGGAGGGGCTGCAAAAACTAAAGAAAAAATACTCTTTTATTACCGAGGTGCGTGGGCGCGGGTTCCTGGTGGCTATCGAATTCGATAATGATATAGCTCAAGACGTGTTAATGGCCTGTCTTGAGAAAGGGCTGCTGGTCAATAAGCTCAAGCCCGGCGCTATCCGCCTGATACCTCCGCTGATTGTCGGCAATAAAGAGATTGACCTGGCTATCGGCGTACTGGATGATGTTTTTTCTGGATTTGTTAAGTAAATATTGCTAAAATGAAGTCGAAGATACGGTAATGTTAAAAAAAATCGGCGGACTGGGGGTTCTGGTAATACTGGTGGCAGTTCCCCTGCTTGCCATTGTTTGGCTGACTATATTTAATTCAGAGGTCGGGATGGCTAAAGATATCGGCATACAGGAACCCCCCTTAACCCAGTGCGATTATTCGTCGGTGCCCCAATCGGTAATTGATGACGCTGTTGATTTTGCCAGCGATTTGATAGGGAAAGGCCAGGAGAACTTTCAGAATTTCGCCGACCAGCTGG
>JAUWGD010000005.1 GCA_030606585.1 Dehalococcoidales bacterium
GGAATTGCGGGAATACTTGGAAATGATAATGGTGAACTCAAGCAGATACTGGAGAAAATAAGCTATCGTGGCCCGGATGAAACGTGGGAAAACAAACAGAGTCCGGTACACCTGGGCTGCCTGGAGTTGAACGTGGGGGCAGGCTGTAAGGACGGCGCCCACCATGCTTATGACGGAGAGGTGGCGGCTATTGTTGACGGGCGTGTCTATAATTCCGAAACAAGCGGTATGACCGATGCCGAGGCGGTAATCGCCTTATATAAAAAGTACGGCATACGGTTCGCCGGAAAACTTGACGGGGACTTTGCCTGCGCCGTATCGGACGGGGGACAGTTGATACTGGCCCGCGACTGGGCGGGTATCAAGCCGCTCTACTACGGCCACAGCGACGGCAGGTTATGCTTTGCTTCTGAAGCCAAGGCGCTGGCAGGTATCGTCGACGATGTGAAAGAGTTCCCCCCGGGATACGTTTACTCGCGGGAACAGGGCTTCCGGAAATATCCGTCCGAAGCTGTTGAGACGCCGGAGTTCGAAGATTATGAGCAGGGTAAAAAGGTAGTACGCGAGCTGCTTATAAAAGCCACCGAGAAGCGCCTGAAAGACAACGCCGTGGGCGGTGTCCTGCTCAGCGGCGGTCTGGACAGCAGCCTGATAACCTACATGGCCCACGAGATAAACCCGGATATCGAATGCTTTACCGTCAGCATGGAGGAGGGTCAGGACCTGCCGCTGGCCAGGGACGTCACCAAGTATCTGGGTGTCAAACACCATATCTTAATGTTCGATGAAAAGGAAATAAAGGAGATACTGCCCCTGGCGATTCATCACCAGGAGATGTATGAGGAGAGCTGTGTCCACGGGGCAATCGCCAATTTCCTGGCCGGGCGCTTTATCAAACCGTATACCAGGGTCGTGCTTACCGGCGAAGGCGCCGACGAGTTCTTCGGCGGGTATGACGGCCAGTTTAAAAAGGGGGAGAACCCGGAGGAAGTCGCCAGCATCGTCGATAAGCTCATCAACGTGGCCCACAATACCGCCCTGCAGAGGCTGGACAGGCTGAACGCCGCCAATTCTTACGAGAGCCGTACCCCTTTCCTCGATGCCGAAGTAATGGATTTCAGCCTTAAAATACCAATTCAGTATAAAATTCACGGGGAAGAGCAGACCGGCAAGTGGATAGTGCGCCAGGCCTTTGAAGGCTGCCTGCCCGACCATATTATCTACCAGACCAAGCGGTTCTTTGCCCAGGGTTCCGGTGTGGCCTATATCATGCGGGCGCAGGCAGAGAAGGAAATATCCCGGGCTGAGGTTGATAAATTCAACAGGGTCGAGGGAAATCCGTACCTATCCTCAGTTGAGGAACTCTATTATTACCGTATCTTCAAGAAGACATTCCCCGGCCCGGCCTACGATAAGCTGGTGGGCAGGTGGGACCCTTTGAGACCGGCGTTTTTCCGCGATATAGAAAAGGCAACCGGTTGATAAAATAGTTAGACTTGAAAACGGGGCCTAAAACATTAAGCGGTGAGTCCCTTATAGTCCCGAAGCAGCCAGGATATCGGGGACTACTTCCTCTTTACCGATAGCCATGATGTGAACGCCTTCGCAGATAGCATCCTTCTTCAGGGCGGCAATAGTACGTCCGGCGATTTCAATCCCTTTAGCCAGCACTTCTTCTTTGGGCACCCCGGACAACTCGTCAATCAACTCTTGAGGAACAAAAATGCCGGGGACGTTTGCCGTCATGTACTTGGCCATCCTGGCCGACGACAGCAGGACAATACCGGCCAGTACCGGGACCTTGAACTTGCGGGCATAATCCATAAAACTCTTGAAATTATCCAGGTCGTAGATAGCCTGTGTCTGGAAAAACTCGGCGCCGCCCTCCACCTTTTTCTCGAATTTAATTAATTGCGGCTCGATGGGCTGCGCTTCGGGAGTAACGATAGCCCCGGCACAGAATTCCACGCCTCCATCCAGTTCATTGCCCCCCAGGTCCTGGCCATCCATCAACTGGTGTATTGTCTTTAACAGTTGCAGCGAATCGAGGTCAAAGACGCCCTTGGCCTCCTTATGGTCACCCACCGGCACGGCATCGCCGGTAAGGCAGAGGACGTTCTTGATACCGCGACTGTAAGCGAAGAGGAGGTCGGCCTCCAGAGCCATGCGATTACGGTCGCGGCAGGTCATCTGCATGATGGGCTCACCGCCCTTCTCGATAATCGCCAGAGCGCCACCCAGCGAGGGGAAGCGCATCACGGAGCTCTGGTGGTCGGTAACATTCAACGCATCCACCTTATCCTTGAGAAGGTCGATATGGTGCAGAAACTTTTCCAGGTTCGTTCCCTTGGGCGGGGCAACCTCGCTGGTAATTACAAACCTACCAGATTCAAGGACTTCTTTGAAACGTGATACCATTATCCTTACCCCCTCAAAAAATCCCGTGGCCTTTCGAGCCAAAGACTTTTATAATATGTAATGCCAATATCCTTACCTCATCAGGTTATTTTGACGGATTTCGGTTTGAGTATTACATGGTGATTTCGGGGCGGCTGGTACTGGTGCATCAGGTCGAGCCTGCCCTGCTCTTTCAGTCGATTATAGATGAGTGTCCAGGCGCAGTCCTTATCTTTATCGACCTCGCACTTACCGTTATTGGTGCCGCCGCAGGGTCCGTTGACCAGTCCCTTGTGACAGGCAGTGATGGGACAGATGCCGGCCGTCTGGCCGAGAAGGCACTGCCCGCACTGGTCGCAGGCCTCACGGAAATACCCTGGCGTTTCTTCGACGCCGATAAACAGCGTGTCCAAGGCGGGAATCACCGGTTTATCGAGATACAGGCTCATCCGGTGCACGCCCAGGGCGCAGCTCATCGAGAGAATAGCGTCGGCGCTGCGGATGAACTGTTCATTTTCTTTCATGGCTACCTCGGTCATGTCATCGCAGGCGGTGGGAATAACCGTCGAGCCGGTGACGCGTTTGCCCATTTCCTGGAGGTGCCCCTTCATTTCCTCGACCTGTTCGACGCCGCCGGTCTTGGTCATGGTGGTACAGGTGCCGCAGCCAACCACGAATATTTTATCCAGGCCCTTAAGGCCTTCCTGTATGTCTTCTATCGATTTCTGCTTGGTTATCGATTTCATAACAAACCCCTCCTAGCTTTCAAGGTCGCACCTCAGGCACCGCTTGGCTTCCCGCCTGGCTACATCCTCGGTGAAACCGAGCTCTATCTCCGTGAAGCTGGCCCTTCTTTCCGGCAAGGGCAGCGTTTTCACTTCCGACCTGGGTTTTATCTCCCATGACTCATCTAGTTCCTGGACGGCCTCTTCAACCACCTTAGTCTTACGGTCGTATATCTCGACCCGGGAATCATCGCCCCTGAGGTACTTGTCGATAGCGATAGCTCCCCTTCTCCCGGCGGCGATGGCATTGACAACCATGTCCGGCCCGGTCACGAAGTCGCCGCCGGCAAAGACACCGGGGACATTGGTCGCCAGAGAATTACTATCGACCACCAGCGTTTCCCACCTGGTACGCTCCAGGGCGCTGTCCTGAGGCAGGAACGAAAGGTCGGGTGCCTGCCCCACGGCGGCAATAATCGTATCCGCTTCGGCGGTGAACTCCGAGCCCGTAATCGGGACAGGCCGACGCCGTCCGCTTTCATCAGGTTCTCCCAGCTCCATTTGAATACACTGCAGTCCTGTAACCTTCCAGTTGTCGCTGGTTACCCTGGTCGGACTGGCGAGGAAATTAATCCTGACGCCCTCGGCAACGGCCTCCTCATATTCGACATCGGATACAGGCATCTCGTCGCGGGAACGGCGGTAATATATGCTGATTTCATCGGCGCCAAGGCGCAGGGAAGTCCGGGCAGCATCGAGGGCTACGTTGCCACCCCCGATGATAGCCACCCGTTTGCCCACCTTTACCTCCCTGCCCAGCCTGACATCCCGGAGAAACCTCAACCCGTAGAATAGTCCTTCAACACCCTCAACTTCTCCCGGTATGCCCAGGCGCTGGCTCCGCTGGGCGCCGGCCCCAATGAAGACAGAAGCAAAGCCATCGTTTTTCAAATTCTCCACGGTAAAATTGGTATTGATAGGAGTGTCATACCTGATTTCCACCCCCCGCTTCACGATATAGTCGATATCCTGCTGTATGGCGGTCTGCGGCAGACGAAATTCCGGTATGGCTACCGATAGCATTCCGCCGCCCACGGGGAGGGCTTCGAAGACCGTCACCGGGTAGCCCGACTGTGCTAAAAAGTAAGCGCAGGCCAGGCCGGTTGGTCCCGCCCCTACCACGGCTATCCTCTCCTTTTTCGTTACGGGGAAAGGCTCAACATCACCGACTTCCGAGCCGTGCTCCGCATACCAGTCGGCGGCAAAACGCTTCAGAGTCCTGATGGCTACGGGTTCGTCCAGGTCGCCGCGGCGGCAACGGCCTTCGCAGGGGTGGTGACAGATGCGACCGCACACAGCGGCGAAAGGATTGCGCTCCCTGACGGTCTCGATAGCCGCTTTATAGTCGCCATCGGCAATCTGGGCGACATACGTGGGAATATTGATGCCCGCCGGGCAGGTATGCTGGCAGGGCGATATCATCAGGGCGTCACAGGCGGCTGCCGGACATTTCTTTTCCCTGATGTGCGCCTCGTACTCATCGCGGAAGTATTTTATGGTGGAAATGACCGGGTTGGGGGCCGTCTGCCCCAGGCCGCAGAGCGAGCACTCTTTAACGGTTTTAGCGATAGAAAGCAAGTCGTCGATGTCTTCGTCGCGCCCCTTCCCCTCGGTAATCCTGGTCAATATCTCCAGCATCTGCCGGGTGCCCAGCCGGCACGGCGTGCATTTGCCGCAGGACTCCGCCTGGGTGAAACTGAGGAAGTAACGGGCTATTTCCACCATGCAGGTAGTTTCGTCCATGACCACCATGCCGCCGGAGCCCATAATCGACCCCAGGCTGGCCAGCGTTTCGTACTCAATGGGCGTTTCGATAAAGCGGGCGGGAATACATCCCCCGGAGGGGCCGCCGGTCTGCACCGCCTTGAGCTGCCGCCCACGGGGTATACCGCCTCCTATCTGATAGACGATTTTGGACAGGGGCGTACCCAGAGGTACCTCTACGAGTCCGCTATTGGCGATTTTACCGGTCAGGGCAAACACAGTGGTACCACGGCTTTTTTCGGTGCCAATGCCGGTATACCAATCGGCGCCTTTCTCGATGATAACCGGGACCGTAGCCAGAGTCTTGGTATTATTAATAATAGTCGGTTTGCCGTCAAGGCCGGAGTCAGCCGGGAAGGGCGGGCGGGGGCGGGGCATGCCGCGCCGACTTTCAATAGAAGCTATCAGCGCCGTTTCCTCGCCGCAGACGAAAGCGCCGGCGCCTTCCTTGATATGCACGTTTAAATTAAAATCGGAGCCGAGGATACCCTTGCCCAGGAAATTCCCCTCCTGCGCCTGCTCCAGCGCCCGGTGCAGGCGTTTCACCGCCAGCGGGTACTCGGCGCGAATATAGATATAGCCCTCGCTGGCGCCGATGGCGTAAGCGGCAATAGCCAGCCCCTCCAGGACGGCATGGGGGTCGGCTTCTAAAATAGACCGGTCCATGAAGGCACCGGGGTCGCCTTCATCGGCGTTACATATCATGTACTTCTGGTCGCCGGCAGCTTTACGGCAGAAATCCCACTTGGTAGCGGTGGGAAAGCCCGCCCCACCCCGGCCCCGCAGACCGGAACGTTTTACCTCGTCGATAACCTCTTCCGGCTTCATGTTGAAGATGACTTTCCTGAGCGATTCATAACCGCCCCGCTTAAGATAGTCATCAATCCGCTCCGGGTTAATCTGGCCGCAGTTGCGGAGGATGATACGCTCCTGTTCCTGATAGAACTTGATATCCGAATATTGCGGTATCGCCTCACCGGTTACGGGGTCGTGGTAAAAAAGGCGTTCCACCGGCTTACCGTCGCGGAGGTGCGTAGCCACGATATCCGCAGCATCATCCGGGTCGACATGGGTATAGAAGATGCCGTCGGGTTCCACCACGACATTAGGTCCCTGCTGACAGAAGCCGTGACAGCCGGTAAAGTCAATCTCGGCTCCCGTTACACCCTGTTTCACCAGTTCTGCTTCGAGAGCGTTATAGACAGCATCGCCGCCACCGGAAACGCATCCGGTACCCCGGCAGACGAATACTTTGCGCTTGCGCGGCATATTACTCCTTCCCGCTCTTTTCAAATAATCGGGCTACCTTCTTGGGATTCATATCTCCATGTGTTTCCTGATTAAACATGATATTGGGCGCCAGGGCGCAAACGCCGATGCAGGCAACCGTCTCCAGGGTATATTCCATATCTTCGGTAGTTTCCCCCTCCTCAATACCCAGGTGCTGCCTTACCAGTTTCAGGATGGTCTTACCGCCACGTACGTGGCAGGCGGTACCCCGGCAGACCCTGACGATATTTCTGCCCCGGGGCTCGGTATAAAGCTGCTCATAAAATGTAATTACCGCCTGTACCTGGCTCGTGAACAGTCCCAGGGCATTGGCGATAACGGGTATGCTTTCGGGGGGAATATAGCCAACCTTCTCCTGAATTTCCTCAACCATGGGTATCAGCGGCCATCTTTGACCACGGTAGCCGGCGATGATTTTCTCTATCTGCTTCAGGTTGACCTTGGGCGCCTTCTTTTGTTTAACCATTACCGTCAGTCCTTTCCAGCCTCACGGCACATGTCTTGAGCGCCGGGCCTTTGGCTTGAGGGTCAAGAACGGTACCGAATAACTCGTAGACAGGGCTATCCGGGTAAGAAATCGGCATAAAGAGCAGACCGCGGGGGAGTGAGTTGCTGACCTTAGTGGTTGTTGAAAGCTCTCCCTGCGCCGAGGTAATTTTAATAGCATCACCGTCACCGATGCCCAGTTCGGCGGCATCGGCACCGCTGATTTCGAGTAAAGCCGCGGGTGAGAACTTGCTTAGCCGTGCCGACCTTGAGCTCCGCGAGCCCGCGCCGAAATGGTACCTGCCGGAACCGGCCATCAGGGTTAAAGGGTAACCGTCGGTGGCCACGTCCTGCGGAGACGTATATTCGACGGGCGAAAACCGCCCGAATCCGCTGGGGAACAGGCCCTTGTGAAGACGCCTGGTGCCCGGGCTGGAACCCTCAACGTCACCCCAGTCCAGACCCATCGAATCGGTATCGGCGTAAGCGACGTGTCGGTAGAAGGGTACCATATCTTCGATTTCTTCCATGACATCTTGATGAGAATCATAAGGCATCTTGGAACCCGTCACTTCAGCCAGTCGAAGCAGTATCTCCAGGTCCGGGAGACTTTCGCCGACAGGTTCGATGGCCTGGTGCAGTCGCTGTACCCTCCCCTCGAAGTTGGTGAACGTCCCCTCTTTTTCGGCGAAGCTGGCCGCCGACAGAACCACCGAGGCGAGCTTGACCGTCTCCGTCGGGAACATATCCGTAACCACCAGAAAGTCGAGAGAAGACAGGGCTTTTCTAATCAGAGCGGGCTGCGGGAAGCTGGCTACCGGGTTTTCGCCCATGATGAGCATCCCCTTAACCTTTCCTAGTCCCGCCGCTTTCATCATTTCCAGAGCCGACAATCCGGCTGCGGTCGGTAAAGAGCCCCCCCAGTGTTCCTCAAACCTCTGCCTGTTTTCCGCTTCATCGACGCTTTGATAGCCGGGAAGGAAACCGGGCAGGGCCCCCATGTCGCAGGCCCCGTGGGCGTTGTTTTCCCGCTGCAGGGCGAAAATCCCGCCACGCCGTCCGGCATTCCCGGTGAGCATGGCCAGATTGGCAATAGCGACGACGGCGTCGGTTCCGGAAGTATGCTGGGTAATCCCGTTCCCGTAGACAATAGAGGCTTCTTCGGCTCCGGCAAGGAGTCGGGCTGCCGCCTGCACGTCCTTCTTCGCGATACCGGTCACATCTTCGACATAGCCAGCGGTATAATTTTGCAGGCTCTTCGTCCAGCCGGTAAAGTTATCCGTCATGCGGGTAACGAACTCAACATCGAGCCTCTTTTCGTCGATTATCACCCTGGCCAGACCGTTCAGCAAAGCCACGTCGGTACCGATACCGGGCCTGAGCCAGAGGCTGGCAAACTGAGTTAATGGGGTATTGCGAGGGTCTATCACGATTAGTTTCGCCTCTTTGAATCTGACCGCCCGCTTGATGGCATAGGCCACCGCCGGCGCCGAGATTTCCGGATTGGCGCCGATTACCATGATAACCCGCGACCTCTCCAGAGCATCGAGTGAACCTGTCGTACCGGCGTATCCGATTGAGGCTCCCAGACCGGTACGGCTGGCCGCGCTGTAGAGTCGGCTGCCGTTGTCGATATTGTTCGTCCCCAGAACGCCCCGGGCGAATCTCTGGAGCACATAATTTTCTTCATTGGTGCACTTGGATGAGCCGAAAACCGCCAGGGCGTCAGCCCCGTGGTCTTTCTTAATCTGCCCGAGTCCTTCAGCCACCCGGGACAGCGCCTCTTCCCAGGTCGCTTCCTGAAACTCGCCGTCCACCTTTATCAGTGGCTGGGTCAATCTCTCCGGACTGTGAATAAAATCATAACCGTAACTGCCGCGGACGCAGAGAGCACCCCGGCTTACCGGACTATCCACCGCCGGTCTGGCCTCGACTATTTGATTGTCTTTAGTACCCAGGCAGATAGTACAGCCACAACCGCAATAAGGGCATATCGTGGTAACCGTATTCGTCGCGGTGCCGGTGTATACCCTCTCCTTCTCCATGATAGCTCCGGTGGGGCAGATAGCCACGCAGGCTCCGCAGAAGGTACATTCGGATTTTTCCAGCGGCATATCATTTAATGTCGCCGCTCTCACCATGGTGCCGCGGTGAATATAATCGATAGCCCCTTCCACGACCAGTTCCTGGTCGACCCGGATACACTTGCCGCACATGACGCACTTGGAGAGGTCACGCTCGATAAAGGGATTGACCTCTTCGATGACATCATTCTGGGGGATTTTCTGAAGCTGGATGAGTCCGACACCCATCTCCGCAGCCAGCTTGCGCAATTGACAGCGGTTGCCCTTGTCGCAGACAAGACAGGAATCGGGGTGACTGGCCAGTATAAGCTCGAGGATTCTCTTACGGTGTTCCACTACCCTCGGCGAGTTGGTATTGATGGTCATTCCCGGCGATATCGCGGCGACGCAGGAAGCCAGCAAGGCGCCATTGCGTTCGTCTTCTACCAGGCAAAGGCGACAGGCACCCGTCGAAGCAAGGTTAGGGTCGTGACAGAGAGTGGGTATGTAAACGCCTGACTCTCGTGCCAGGTCCAGAATCGTCGTTCCGGCGTAACCACTAACCTCTACCCCATTCAATGTAATGGTAACTGCTTCCACTCACACACTCCGCTGACTTTATACCCTGGGTTGGAGCGACTCTATCCATGACTGGTCGCCCCGGGCTACCGACCGTATTCCGGTTAATAGCCGGGAACTGGCAGCCGCTTTGGGAATGAAACCCACGGCTCCCGCCTCGCGACTGGCTATAACGTTCTCTTCATCATCATACTGTGTCAGCATCAATACCTTGGTCGCCTTGTATTTTTGGCATACCTCTTTGGCGGCGTCCAGTCCGTTCATCACCGGCATGACAATATCCATGACAACCACGTCAGGCACGAGCTCTCTGGTCTTTTCCAGCGCTTCCTTGCCATTAACCGCCTCGCCAACCACCTGCATATCACGCTGCAGGTTAAGCACGGACCTGATGCCGTCTCTAACAACGGCGTGGTCGTCCACGATTAATACCCTTATCTTCTTCGTTGCCCTGTCCAGCAATTTCTGGATACGGGGTATCAGCGCTACCGGCTCGACAGGCTTGGCCAGAAAGTCCTCGGCATCACACTGCATCCCCTCGTCCATTCTCCAGCCCTTGAGCAACTGCTTCTCCGGCGGGGCATTAATAACCATGATGGGCAGGTTGCTGAACCCCAGAGTCTGCTTCATCCACTTATGGAACAGGAAAGCATCCCCGCGTGGCATGATGGTGCCCAGGACAATCATGTCCGGTTCATGGGTGCGTACCATTTTCTCTGCCTGTTCACGGTCACCGGCGGTGACTACGGCGTAGGCTTCTTTTACCAGAGTTTTTTCCAAAGCTTCTATGAAATCTAGGTCATCATCAACAATCAGAACAGTGGTTTTCTTTTCCATTTTAAGCCTCCTTTCACTGGAAGCGCTTATTAACCACAATAAAGCACAGATGTGAAAAAAGGAATGGGGAATTTACCCCGATGGTTGCGGGTGAAACCCTTGAATTTACCGGAATTTCCCCTTAGATATCAAGGTAAAAAACAGGGGCATAACCCGTTGAGAGTAGAGAGCCATAAAAAACTAAGATGGGGGTGGGGTTAGATGCTGATAATGCCTTTGCGTAGAGCATATTTTACCAGGTCAATACGATTATGAATGCCCAGTTTAGCCATGAGATTAGTCTTATGTCCTTCTACTGTTTTGGGAGTAATTACCAGCATTTCCGCTATCTTCTGGGTACTGTACCCTTCGGCCAGTAGCTTGAGTATCTCCCTCTCCCGTCCTGTTAAAGTATTATAGGGGTCCTGTTTGCTACGTCCGCCGGCCGTATTCTGGAAGTTTTCCACGAGCAGCCTTGCCACCGAGGGTGAAAGAAAGGAATCGCCCTTATAGACAGACCTGATGCCGGAAGCGAGTTCGGAGGAGGCCCCCGCCTTACTGATGAGTCCGGAGGCGCCGGATTCGAGAACGGGGAAGACATATTCCTTATCGTCATGCTGGGTGACAACCAGCACCTTGGTTTTAGGGAACTCCTTGCTAATCCGTCGGGTGGCTTCCAGTCCTCCCATGATGGGCATGGCGATATCCATGAGCACCACATCAGGGTGCAGCGCGCTGACCTTTTCCAGCGCTTCGTTGCCGTTGGTCGCCTCGCCTACTACCTCGATATCCCCGGCGAGGGAAAGTAAAGCAGAGATACCATCACGCACGATGGTATGGTCGTCAACTACCAGTACTCTTATTTTTTGCATACCCTATTTCCTGACCTATCGGTATACTAGCCCAGACGGTGGTCCCTTTCCCTATTTCAGATTCAATCCCGCTGGTACCGCCGAGAAAGCCAATCCTTTCTCTCATGCTGAATAAACCGCGTCCCCGCCCGCTTTCCTCCACATCGGTAATCTCGGAAACATCAAATCCATGTCCGTCATCGCTTATCTTTATCGTGAATTCATCCGGTCGGAATTCCAGTAAAACGGTAACGTTCCTGGCATTAGAATGCTGGGCGATGTTGCCTATGGCTCCCTGGATAAAGCGGAAAAGCGCCGCTTCAACCTCAGGAGGAAACCTCATCACGGTACCCCTGGTCTCCACCGAAACGTCCATTTCCAGAGGCTGCAGCCTGGTCTCGGCGTGCTGGCGGACGGCAGGAACCAGCCCCAGCGTATCCAGCAGCGCCGGGTGGAGATTGGAAATCAGCCGGCTTACCTCGTTATGCACCTGCACGGTTAACGACTGCACCTTTTTTAATCCGGCTACGAACTCATCGTCCTGCTTGCCGGTCATTTCAGACAACTCTATCAACGCCTGTAACTGGAGGGCTATACCGGAGAGCGACTGACTGGTCTCGTCATGCAGTTCACGGGCAATCCTCCTTCGCTCTTCCTCTTCGGCTACGAGGTTCTGCCGGGCAAGCCTGCGTAACCTTTCACGCGCCCCCCTCAGTCGTTCGTAGAGTCGGGCATGCTCGATAGCGATACCCAGCTGGTCGCCGATAGCATACAGCAGGTGCACGTCGTTGGTGGTGAATTTACGCGGCACACGACTGGCCACGTACAGGACACCCAGAACACTGGCTTTAGCCCGGAGAGGCACACAGATGAACGCCTTGAGACCTTCTTCAATAATCAGTTCTCGATGCGCCACCCGCGGGTCTTTAGAGATATCCTCCAGGAGAACCGCCTTGCCACCCTGGGCGACGCTTCCGGTAATCCCCTCGCCGAGGCTGGTAATGACATTATCGACGAACTCTTTACTCAGCCCCCTGTGGACAATGTGCGAGAGACTCTGGGTATCTTCGTCGATGAGCAGGATTTCTCCGATGGTCCCACTCATAATATCCAGAGCGCTATCGAGGCCAACGCCCAGAATAGCGTCAAGGTCCCACAGTCCGCTCAGGGCTGCCGAGATTCGACTTAAGACCACAACCCCGGGCTGCTGTCTCTCCGCTTTTACCCTTGACCCCTGTGCTCCCTTTTTAGTCAGCTCAGTCGATTCCATGTTATTAATCGCACCTGTCCCACAAATTATTTTGTATAGATAAGCCTATCTAAAAATCGGCCGATTTGTCAAACATCGCTTCGTGATTATATTTGCCGGATACAAGTTGCGGTAGTGCACGATATATTGAACCGGGGCGCTTGCCCCGAATATTAATAATATGTCATATGTGCTTTAATTTGACAAATAGTGACAATAGTATATAATAAGAGTGCTGTACAATTAAGACTATCCAAAATTGAATAGCGGGATATAATGGGACGTGTAATATACAGGGTGCTGAAGCCGCTTGATAAAAGCGGTGACCGGCACCTATTTATTCGCCAAATGAGCAATTTATTTGCCATGTGAGGATTAGAGGGGTGAAAAAGGCAGGCAGGATAATTCTGCTAATCGGTCTGACGCTTTTACTGTTATCCGGCATAACAGGCTCGCTCTCGATTGCCGCCGGACAGGAGCCTGCCGATATGACCGACAACCCTAATCAAGAAGCGGGTGGAGAACATCAATTCCACAGATATATTATTCAGGGTAAGAGTTTATCCTATCCCGACAGCGCCAATCAGCCGCCGGTCGTACACTCGGTGACGGCTGACCCGGGCGAACTCTGGCCTCCGAATGACAAGGCTAAAGACGTTACTATCACCGTAATGGCCTCCGATCCGGATGGGGCTAAGGATATCACCGGGATTACCTATTCCGTGGCTGATGAGTACGGCGAATATGATGTATCGGAGACATCCTTGCCCGAAGACGGGGTTATAGCCCTGCTGGCGAAAAGGCAATATGACGACGAGGATGGACGTATCTATACCGTTACGGTTACCGCCTATGACGCGGAGGACCTTTCGGATAGTGCCAGTATCGATATCATCGTACCTTATGAAATGGATGGGTGTAATGCCTTTACCCTGATGGCAGGCATCTTTTTAGGACCGGGGCTCTTCGCCCTGGTTATACTGCTCTTTAAAAGAGAGGCGTTGATACGCCTCTTCAGCGTAAGCCTCAACAGGGTAAAATACGACCTGAAAGGAAAGATAGTGTTTTTTCTCTGGATATTTCTCCTCGGTGTACTTTCCATATACACAATCTTCCTGCCATTAAAGCTGGGGACGGCGGCTTTATATGCAGGGCTTTCCATTTATGCCGTCGGCCTGATTACAGCCGCCCTGGTGATTATTAACCGGGCTAAGACAACAGGAGGTGAGACTGTAACCCGTGGACTGTACCGCTATTCAAGACATCCAATGTACCTGGCAGCTTTTATCGCGTTACTCGGTATATGTATGGCCACGGCTTCCTGGATATGCCTGGCGTTTTCCGCGGCGATTATAATATTAATCCATCTTCAGGTACTTTCAGAAGAACGCTACTGCCTTGAGAGGTATGGCGATCCCTATCGTGAATATATGAACAGGGTCCCGAGATGGATAGGAATACAGAAATCCGAGAATGCCTGAAAATGGGGTTCTGATACTATATACATTGAAAAGCCTCACCGACAGATTCGATTGTAAGCTGAATATCCTCATCGCTGTGTGCCAGACCGGCTGGTGAAGCCACGCCTGGAATTGAAAATGCAGCACCGGACGGGAAAACGGCAAAGGGCCGATAATATGGTGGGCGGCACTGTACGATAGTTAGAACCTTTGAGCTGGCTTTTAGTCTTTCCACATGATAGAGAAGTTCGAGTCCCCTTGTCTGGAGTCCGGTGCAGGATTTTAATGTGAATCCTGTCTTTTCTCCATGAGTTGAAGCACGTGTTTCCTGAATCTTTTTAGAATGGTTTGAAACGCCTCCGCCTCCTCCTGATCAAGGCACTGCATGGCTTGAGACCCTATCTGGCGCCGGAGAGTCATGGTCCGCTCCACCAAGTCCAGTCCCTTTTCTTTGACACTACTTTTTGTTGTATGATATATATATTTATCAAGGAATTCAATTTTTCAAGATGTACGACCGCGGGAGGATCAGAAATGGCATTTATAATTGGGGTTGATACCGGGGGCACGTTCACAGACGGTTTTTTCACCCGTAATGGAGACCTGAGGACAGTTAAAGTATTAACAACACCCCATGACCTGACGGTCTGTCTGGCAGATTGTATCAGAGAAGGCGCCCGGCAATTCGGGGTTTCGGTACAGGACATGCTGGCAGAGACCGATATTGTGAGGTATTCAACCACGGTCAGTGTAAATACGATAATTCAGAGGACGGGAGCGAAAATCGGGCTACTTGTCAGTCAGGGATTTAAAGACTCGCTATATTCCCGTGATGCCGGGGCCGTAGAGCCCGTATTTTCTTTCATAGCCAGGGACATGATATCCGAGGTAATTGAGGAGATTGATAATAAAGGTAAAATAGTAAAGCCCGTGGATACCGATGACCTTACCGTCAAGATGCAGAATTTAATCGATTTGGGTGCACGTGCCATCGTCGTCAGCCTGAATAATTCGCATGTTAATCCCGCCCATGAGGAACAGGTAAGGGCCATCATAAAGGAACAATCGCCCAGCTTTTTCCTGGGGAGCATAAGAGTGCTCCTGGCTTCCGATATCTCCGACCAGCCGGATGCTTTTTCCCGTACCAACGCGGCGGTGATAAACGGGTATATCCACGATGCCATGGTCAGGTATCTCTACCGGTCGGAGGACGACCTGAGGGCCAATCTTTACACGCGGCCTTTGATGGTAGGGCATTCTCATGGCGGTACCGCCAGAGTCGCCAAGACGAGAGCTATTGACACTTATTCATCCGGTCCCGTTTTAGGCGTGTTCGGGGCCGCGCTGGTGGGCCAGGCCCATGGCTTTACTGAAATAGTTGCCGTTGACGTGGGCGGCACCAGCCTGGATATCGGTATCATCCGTGGTGGTAGCCATAACTACACGCTGACGCCTATCATTTCTGACCTTCCCGTAAGCGTTCCCATGATTGTCACCCACTCGGTGGGTACAGGTGGCTGTTCCATCGTAAAGCCGGATAATTCCGGAGGCGTTCAGGTCGGTCCCAAAAGTGCCGGCGCCAGCCCCGGCCCGGCCTGCTTTAACCGCGGGGGGATGGAACCGACTGTCACAGATGCCGACGTTGTTCTTGGCTTTATTGACCCCGATAATTTCCTCGGCGGCAAGGTCAAACTGAATAAAGACAAAGCCATTGCAGCCATTAAAAGAAGAATAGCTGACCCTATGAAAATCACCGTGGAGGAAGCAGCCTACCTCATAAAAGAAACCACGGAAAAGAATATCCGGAAAGAGCTGCTACAGTTCTTGAAAGAGAAAGGGATTGAAAAGGATAAACTGAGCGACTTTGCCCTGGTGGCATACGGAGGTGGTGGCCCCACCCGCTATGCCGGCTTCGCCAGCGGTTTGAAATTCGGCCGGATATTAACCAGCCCCTATGCCTCAACTTTCTGTGCCTTTGGTTTTTCGACAACAGATTTGCTACATCGCTATTCAAAATATTTCCCACTCACTCTCTTTGACGGTGTTAATTACATGAAAGACTATAAGAAACTCAATAAGGCTGTGGCGCAGCTAATGAGTATTGCCAGAAGAGATATCGAGGGGGAGGGTTTCTCAGCCGATAACGCCGGCTATTATCTGGAGCTTATCGGGGATGGCGAGCTGGCGGCGTACAATGTAAGGTCGGAAAAAACACAGCTGAGCTCCGAGTCGGACGTAAAAAAACTATGCGCTCAATTCGATACACCCAGCGGGCAGGGTCCGGCTGAAGTAGCTATTTCCACCATTATCCTGAATGCCGTTGTGCCGATGCCACACTATGAGTTGACCTCCAGTCCACTGGCCGACGAAGACCCCGGCGGCACTTTAAGGGAGGAGAGGGATATCTTCTGGTCGCCGGAGGCTGGTTACCGCAAGACCCCCATTTACAATAGAGAGTTACTGGTGCCGGGTAATAAGGTTATTGGTCCGGCGGTTGTTGAAGCCAAAGACACAACGTATGTCATACCGGCCGGTAAGTCATACTATATCGGTGAGTATTCGCACGGTGTTTTAGAGGAGGCTTGATTATGGCTAGAATGCGTATTACGGAAACCGTAGAAATCGACCTGGACAAGGAGATGTGGTGTTGCTGTCGCTGCCACGCAGAAATACATCCGGCCAGAGAGTCTTACCTCAAGGGTTGCCTGGTTTACGAAAAACCGGCTGATGAAATATATGGACCGCCGATTCCAATCAAGCAGGATTCCGACGCGATTTCCTACGCCCCGGACCCGGACTTTATGAGAGTGGTGGAATTCTATTGCCCTGAATGTGGGGCCATAATGTCGGTCCAATATCTACCGTCGGGCCATCCTGTTGTCACGGAAATAGAACTCGACATTGACAAGCTGAAGGAAAGGGTTGCCGAAAAAAAGAAATGAATTCAAACACTGCCTTCAGAGATACCATCAAATTGATGAACCGCGATAGGCCGGTATTCGTTCCTTTTGTTTACGGACTTGCCGCCAGGACAGGGCAGCTTCCCCTGCAGGAAATGGTATCGGACGCCAGCTACTATGCCCATTCGCTGGAAGAGGCATATGAATTGTTCAAATATGACGGCATCGTAAATCACTACGATGCTACCATCGAGGCCGAGGTTTTTGGCTGCGAAGTGGCGTGGCCCGATGACTATGCTGCCCCGTCTGTCACGGATTGCAGCCAGGTCGAACTGCGAGAGGTTAATCCTGAGGAGAGTTACCGAATCCAGGTTCTACTGGAAGCTACCAAACGCACCGTCATGTCCAAGGGTAAAGACGTCGCTGTCATTGGAACTCTCACCGGACCTGTCTCGCTGGTGAAGACCTTACTGGGTGATAATAACGGGAATATTGAAAACGCAATCAGTCTGGCCAAGAACTTACTGATGAGACTGGTGAGAAGTCTGGGCGAATTGCGAGTCGATTCCGTGTTTTTCAGGGAAGACCTCCTCGGCGCGGGCTACCGTGACGAACTCCAGTCGCATCAAAAACCATACACAGACGTCTATACGACGCTGTTCAACCTCATTAAGCACTATAATGGCTCGCCGGTGCTTATCGTCAAAGACTTCAAAATGGACTCCATCGCCGATTTACACCGGATAATAACGCCGAGCGGCTTGGTCCTTCTTGGTAAGAAATTCAGCGAGGACGACCTGGCATATTTACATGGATTGTCAGATTCCCTGAAGATTTCCATCGGTCTGCCGCTACCACTAAAAGACCCTCCCGAATTATGGAAGCAGTTTGCTGTTATCAGCCAGTATTTAAGCAAACACAGACCGACCGGGTTTTTCTATGTTTCCGATGGGGATGTTCCTTATGATATGCCCCCGGAGGTTCTCCACGATTTAATAGCTAAAATACAGAGCGCCTGAAAAGTAACGCAGGAGGCAAGAGGATGGGATATATTGTTAACATTGACGTTGGCGGCACATTTATGGACTTTTTTGTGGCTAAAGGGGACAAATACCTGACTACCAAGGTGCCGACTACCGCCTACGAACTTGGCGTCGGGTTTTTAAGAGGGCTCGAAGAGTGCGCCGAAAAAGATAACAAGACACTCGAACAGTTCCTGGCGGATACGGATGTTATCAAATACTGCACGACTATCGGCACCAACATACTTATTGAACATACGGGACCCAAACTGGGACTGATTACCACACGCGGCTTCGAGGATACCATCTTCATAGGCAGGGGGCGACAGTGGGCCGACGGTCTGCCTGCTTCTGATGTCCAGGATGTTACCACGATAGAGAAACCGGTGCCCCTGATTCCCCGCAAGCTGGTGGTGGGCATCAGAGAGCGGGTGGACTACAGCGGCGATGTCGTCATGCCGCTGGTAAAAGAGGATGTTCTGGAACAGCTCAGATATCTGGTGGACCAGGGCGTACGCGGTTTTGTGGTCAGCCTTTTATGGTCGTTTATCAATCCGGTACACGAAAAGCAGATAAGAAGCATTATTGAGGAGGAATTCCCGGAGGTCTACCTGGGCAATATGCCAATTATACTGTCTTCTGAAATTTCACCCAAAGAGGGCGAATATGTCAGGACCATGACAGCCATAGTGAACGCGTATATCCATATCGGCTTTGTGGAACAGATATCCGCCCTGTGCAGTGACCTGCTGGACCGGGGGTATAAGAGACCTCTTCTCCTCTGCGATAATGTCGGCGGTTGCGCCAAAGTGGCCCGAACCAAGGCCATCGCCACCTACGGGGCCAGTCCGGTCAGCGGACTCTGCGGAGCGGCTCACCTGTGCAGCGGTGTCGACCTGCCCGACGTCGTCTTTACCGATGCCGGCGGTACCAGCTTTGATATCGGACTCATCACGGACGGCAGTATCACCCACTATGACCTGTATCCTACCGTCGACCGGTGGCGTACTCAGCTAACCGCCATAAAGATAACGTCAATCGGCGCCGGCGGTGGTTCGATAGCCTGGTTGAACCCGTTACTCGGGAACCGCCTTGAGGTCGGTCCGGCCAGCGCCAAGTCCTTGCCCGGCCCGGCCTGTTACGACCTCGGCGGAGAGAACGCCACCGTTACCGACGCCGATGTTGTCCTCGGCTATGTCAATCCGGACTACTTCCTCGGCGGCAAGTTCAAGCTTAATAAGGAAAAGGCAGTAAAGGCACTGAAAGAAATGGGCGATAAATCCGGGCTGGACGAAGTTACCGCGGCCATGATGATTAAGAAGGTCGTCGATGCCAAGATGGGCAACGAGATATTCAAAGAGGTAGCCCTCAAAGGGTATGAACCCTCGGAATTTACAGTCTTCGCCGGCGGCGGTGCCGGCCCGGGACACTGCTGCGGAGTGGCCGCAGCCGCCGAAATGACTAAAATAATCGTCCCGCCGATGTCTTCCGTGGCCGGGGCCTACGGCGCCTCCACGCTGGATGTCGTTCACAGCTATGAGAAGTCGAGGAATACCAGGCTGTTTGACTACGCCAAGGGCGCCTACTTCTCTGACTTTGATATGTTTAACTCTATTATAAATGAATTAAGAGAACTGGCCATCAGAGATATCATACTTGAGGGATTCAAAGAGGAGCAGGCGGCTTTCCGGCTGGAACTCGAAATGAGATATGGTATGCAATGGCGCTACACGCCGGTTGAGTCGCCACTCCTGTTGATACACAGTACCGATGATGTGAAAAAGGTTTGTGACCGCTTTACGGAGGAGTTCAGCCGGATGTACAGCGCTGAAGCCGCGTTCCCCCAGGGTGGCGTCGAGGTTGAAACGTACCGCCTGTTCGTGCATCTACCCCTGCCGCACTTCAGGCTGACCCAGCGTGAAGCTGCCGGCGAAAAAACGCTTAATACTGCCTTCAAGGAACAGAGAGACGCCTACTGGGAGAAACTCGGCGGGTATCAGAAAACAGATATCTACCAGTGGGACTTACTGCGGGCGGGGAACGTGATAGAAGGCCCGGCGGTAATAGAATCAGACAATACTACGGTTGTTATCGAGCCCGACTGGACATTCACGATGGCCCCGGAACTCTACGGGATGATTACCTATAATCTCTGATTATATTCGGGGTTTGAATAAAAAAGAGGAGGACGGCCATGCCAGGTGCCATAGATTACGAAATCAGTAAACGACTTCATCCGGAGCCTCCAACCGAGGAAGAACTTGAAAATATGAAGGATATCGAACCCACTTCGGCGGGTATTTTACTCCATAAGCTGCATACCATAACGTCCGAGGGCAATGAGACTCTTGTCAAGCTCGGTGCCAGTACCGGATGCCGCTGGGGAGACACGGCCGCGGCCATTTATACCAGGACGGGTGACAGCGCTGTCTGTGCCTCGGGTCTGTATTTTCATGCCGTGCTGGGTTCTACGGATGTAAAGTATATCATGAAGTACTGGCTGAATGACCCCAGCGTCGGTGTTAAGCCGGGAGACGCTTTCTTCTGTAATTCGCCCTATATCCGTGGTACGCATCCGCCGGATATGGCTATATATGCACCGATATTCTACAAAGATAAGCTTATATGCTGGATTGGAGCCGTTGTTCATACCGGGGAATGCGGTGCCTGCGAACCCGGCGGCATGCCAACCGGCTCAAGGAGCATGTATGAGGAGGGACTGCAGGTCCCTGCCATGAAAATATCCGAGAACTATAGACTGAAAGAAGACGTCCTCAATTATTTCAACCATATGGTCAGAGACCCCCGGGCAATGACTCTGGATATCAAGGCAAGAATGGCCTGCTTGAGAGTGATGGAGAAACGTTTGTTAGCCGTTATCGAAAAATATTCACCCGAATATGTGATTGGGATTCTCAGGTATGTTATTCAGATTACCGGTGAAGCCGCCCGGAAGCGCATCAGCCAGTGGACTGACGGCAAGTTCAGCTTTGTCCAGTTCATTGACGCCGTGGGTATACTGCACCGATTGATGAAAGTCGCCGTCACGCTGGAGAAGAAAGGCGACCATCTGTACTTTGATTATGATGGTACCTCACCGGAGGTTACGGACCGTGTGGCCAATTCCCCCGGGACGGGAGTTATCGGCGTAAATACCGTTTACTTGCTGGGTCACCTGTTCTACGATTTGCCTCATAACTCGGGTATTCTGGAGCCTATGTCATTCAAGCTGCCGGACGGCACTATCGTCAATGCCAGCCGCGAGTCTCCGAAAGCCGGCTGCGCTTATGTCCACGAGGCGGGTTCCCTGGCCGTGCAATACGTACTTCAGAACCTGGTCTATGCCGCCAGCCCGGACCGAACTGAGCCTGCCGGCAACCGCGGTTTCGATACCCTGTCCTACGGAGGCGTGAACCAGTATGGAGAGTCGTTCGCCGATGCCGGCGCGGAGATGAACGGAATCGGATTTGGCGCCAGAAGCTACAAAGACGGAGTGGATGTCGCCGGGGCCTACTTTGCGCCGATGACTTCCGAGCCGGGAGAGGTTGAAAGCCTGGAATCGCACCTGCCGTTTCTGTATTTATACCGCGGCTTCCACCAGGATAGTTGCGGCCACGGCAAGTACCGGGGCGGCGTCGGCATGGACTACGCCGTTAAAATCCACGCCGTACCCGGTGCCGCACTGGGCACCTGGGGCTTTGGCTCCAAAATAACACTTTCGCAGGGGCTCTTCGGGGGCTATGGCGTTCCGGCGCTTCCCTTCCTGGCCATATCCGGCTCTAATTTGAATAATATGCTGCAAAATACAGACCCGAATATCCCCAGTTCAGCCAGGATGCTTTACCAGAAACAGGCCATTAAGGGTCATTACAATTTGAGAGGATATCCCTGCGTGGCTGAGCCTACTAAAGAAGGTGATCTGGTGGCTGGTGGCACCGGTGGGGGCGGCGGATATGGAGACCCGATTGAACGTGACCCCTCACTGGTAATGCAAGACCTGGAGAAAGAGACCGTCTCTCACTGGGCAGCCAAGAATGTCTATAAGGTTGTCTACGATGAAAAAATACTGGCGGTTGATGAGGAAAAAACAAACTCGCTCCGCGAGCAGGAGAGGAAAGATAGAAGAGCAAGGGGTAAGAAATTTGCCGAATTCGAGAAAGAGTGGCTGAAGAAGAAGCCCAGTGATGAAACTCTGGAGTTTTATGGCACGTGGCCGGCACCCAGATACGAATCTTTCTCATATT
This sequence comes from Dehalococcoidales bacterium, assembly GCA_030606585.1. GTDB lineage: Bacteria > Chloroflexota > Dehalococcoidia > Dehalococcoidales > RBG-16-60-22 > JAFGPF01. The sequence goes on from JAUWGD010000005.1 coordinate 21,907, forward strand.
TTGGCGACTGGTCGGGGTATCAGTAAAAATGAACAAAATCGTAGCAAGTGCCAGAGAAGCGCTGGCCGATATTTTTAACGGTGCCGTCATCCTGTGCGGCGGCTTTGGCTGCGTGGGCGGTATGCCGTCAACGTTGCTCAAGGCATTGTCGGAACTGCCGGTCAAGAACCTGACCCTGGTCGGCAATGCCCCGGTGCTCGGATTAGAAGCCCAGAAGACAGCCGCCAGGACCATGCAGGTACCGGAGTCCTATGCCGACGGCTCGTTATTATTGAAAAACGGGCAGGTCAGCAAACTGATTGCTTCCGTTCCGGCGATGGCCATATATCGCCTTCAGGAGCCCTTCCCCATCGTCAAGGCCTTGCAGGAAGGGCAGGATATTGAAATAGAGCTCGTGCCCCAGGGAACCCTTGCTGAAAGAATCAGGGCTGCCCGAGCCGGCATCCCTGCCTTCTACACAGGCACCGGCGCGGGGACACTCCTGGAGAAGGATAAAGAGGTCAGGCAAATTGACGGTCGGCCTTACCTGCTGGAATACGCCCTCAAAGCTGACTTTGCCCTTATCTGGGCATACCAGGCTGACCGTTACGGCAATCTCATCTACAAAGGCACATCCCGTACCTTCAATGCCACCATGGCCGGGGCGGCTGCCGTCACCGTTGCTGAGGTGGCCGGGGTGGTAGAAACTGGAGAGTTGGACCCTGAAATAATAGTGACACCGGGGATGTACGTAGACCGCGTGGTCGTTAGACAGGGGGAGACAGGATGAGTATGCCCGAAGGCAGGATGGATGAACAGACAATAGCCATGCGCGTGGCCAGGGAATTTCAGGATGGGATGGTAGTAAATCTGGGCGGCGGCATACCGAGTCTGGCATGCAATTTCGTGGCTGAGGGTAGAGATGTCTTTTTCCACACGGAGAACGGAGCGCTTGGCTACGGCGGCACAGCTTCTTTAGAAGAAGCAGATTGGGACCTGTTTAATGCCAGCTTCCAGCCGGTAACCCCGTTGCCGGGAATGAGCTTCTTCAGTCATGACGAAGCCTTCGCCATGATCAGGGGTGGTCATATTGATATCAGCGTTCTCGGCGCACTTGAAGTGTCTGAGAAAGGCGACCTGGCTAACTGGGCAATAGGGAATATGAAGGACCATAACGGAAATGTTGTTGCCTGGATTAAAACGGGCAGGTTTCCTCCGGCTATCGGAGGGGCGATGGACCTCGCCGCGGGGGCAAAAAGAATCATCGTCGCCATGACGCATACGACGAGGGACGGCAGCCCCAAGGTTGTGAAAAAGTGTAAGTACGAAATAACCGCACGCAAGTGCGTATCGCTGATTGTCACCGATATGGCCGTAATTGAGGTAACGCCGGAGGGGCTCGTCCTCAAGGAGGCAGCCCCGGGTTTAACGCCCGATGACATTCAGGCGGTAACCGAACCTGAATTGATTGTTGCTGACGACCTCAAGGAAGTGGAATTATAACATCGTGATTATCTTTAGAGAAAAAGCGAGGAGAATTGCATGAAAACCGGAGTCCCGTTCAGAGAGGGGCTTTTTCAGGGGAGCGATGAAAAAGGCTCGTTGCTGGGAGCCAGGTGCCGACAGTGCGGGCAGATAATTTTCCCCAGGAGAGAAGCTTGCCTGAACTGCCTGGGAAATGACCTGGAGCTAATACAACTGAGCCGGAAGGGTAAACTCTACAGCTATACTATCGTACATATGCCGAGCGAGCACTTCGAACCTCCCTATGCGGTCGGCTGGATAGAGCTGCCGGAGGGAGTAAAGATATTCAGCCAGATTAGAGGCTGGCAGGAGCGTCCCCTGGAAACAGGGATGGATATGGCTTTACACTTTGAAAAGCTCTGGGATGAAGAGGAAAAAGAAGTGGTTGGGTACGTTTTCAGACCTTCTACAAATGGAGGAGCTTGAGAGGATGAGAGATGTAGCTATTATCGGAGTGGGCAGCACCGTTATGGGTAAATTCCCTGAGAGTTTGCCATATGAACTGGGCGCAGAAGCAGCCCGGGCGGCAATACAAGATGCCGGTATATCCCCCGGGGATTTACAGTTTGCTTATTGCGCTAATCTTTACGGAGGCATGGTAATCGGGCAGGCGGTTATGGGAGAGATAGGTATAACTGATATTGAGCTGACCAATATTGAGAATGCCTGTACCGGCGGGGCAACCGCTGTCAGGAAGGCATGGTGGGATATTGCTTCAGGCCTCTACGATATCGGCATAGCAGTCGGCGTTGAATCTATAACCACGAGCCCTATGGCCGGCAAGCTGATAACACCGGCCAAAGGTGACATTACCGGAGAACTGGGTATGAACATGGTAGCCAGATTCGCTCTCTCGCAGAGAAGATATATGGACATGTTTAACATTTCCCTGGAACAGATTGCCCAGGTCTCGGTGAAAAACCACCGGAACGGATGTATGAATCCGTACTCGCAGTACCGGAAAGAACTTACTATTGAAGAAATTGTCAATTCCCGGCCTATTTGTGAGCCTATTACTCTATTACAGTGCTGCCCTTCCACTGACGGGGCCGCCGCCGCTATTTTAGTCCCTCTCGATCTGGCCGGGAAATATACCAGCCAGCCGGTCACCATTGCCGCCTCGGTATTGAAAAGCGGAGATTACGCGTTTCGCTGGGAGGACATGACCTTCTCTGATATGACCTCTAAATGTGCCAATAGTGCTTATGAAATGGCCGGCCTCGGCCCTGAAGACGTTGATGTCTGTGAACTCCATGATGCTTTCGCCATGAACGAACTACAGCATTACGTAGAACTGGGTTTCTGTAAGAGGGGTGAGGAGGTACGCCTGCTTGAGGAAGGTGTTACCGACCTGGGAGGTAAGATACCGGTAAATACCAGCGGCGGGCTGCTATCGAAAGGACATCCTGTCAGTGCCTCGGGCGTGGCCCAGATAGCCGAGCTTGTCTGGCAGCTGAGAGGCCAGGCCGGCGAGCGCCAAGTTGCCGGTGCTAAAGTCGCCCTGGCCCATGTTATCGGCGGCGAGGTTACCGGCCTGGAGTCCGGGGCTGTTGCCGTGCATATACTGAAAAGATGAATCGGATTACAGGCGTAGTAACCATTAGAGCAGGCATCAAGCTTGTAATTGATGAAGGCTTTTCTGTAAAATAGGTAAATCATAGGCCTCTCTGAAGATAGAGCGGGCGATAGATAGCTAGTACAGGGTAAAGGAGGTGATTGAATGGTATGAGGAAAAAGATAAATGTAGTGTAGATAACGATACGCATTATAGGAGGTATTGAAGTGAGGAAGTTATTTATAATATTAATGGCGATTGTGCTGGTAAGCACCATGCCTCTGGTTGCATGCGGCGAAGAGGAGCCGGCACCCGCTCCGGCACCAGCACCCGCGCCGGAACCTGAACCGGCCCCACCGGAGAAAGAATCAATCGTTTTTGGCGGAGCCAGGTCTCTCTCAGGTTTCAATGCCATTGTTGCCGAGACATCCTTTAACCCGGCCTGGTACATGTGGGTTGAGGAAGTCAATGCCGCGGGCGGGATATACGTGGAGGAGTACGGCAAAAAACTCCCCATCGAAACAATAATGTACGATGATAAAAGCGACCGGGGCACCTTGGTGAAACTGCTGGAGAAATTAATCACGGAGGATAAGGTCGACTTTATACTGGGGCCCTGCAGCACGGGCTCTATCTTCGCGGCCGCCCCGATAGCCAATAAGTACGAGTATATAATGATCGGCGGCGAGGGTGGCTCGATAACGCTCGCGGAGTTCCTGCCCAGTATGCCCTATATCTTTCCCGTAATTCAGGACTCCAGTCATCAGATACCCCCTCTGGTCGAACTTATGGTTGAAAAAGGGGTGAAGACGGCGGCGGTAATCTACTGTGAGGACCTCCACGGCGTGGAGAATGCCTCCACGACAGTTATGGAGTGCCGCAAGGCGGGAATCGATATCGTCATGTACAAAAGCTTTCCGCTCGGGACCAAGGACCTGTCTCCCCTGTTGAGGGAGGCCAAGGCACTCGAAGTGGACGCCTTTCTCTCCATGTCCTATCCCGATGAGAGCTTCCTGGCTATCGGGCAGTCCATGGAGATTGACTTCAATCCAAAGGTGTTTTACGCCACCGTGGGTATCTACATGACTGTTCTTAAGGATATATTTGGTGATGAGGTAATCGAGGGCATCATGGGCGGCGGAGCCTGGAACGGTAAGCAGTCTCCTCGAGCCGCGGAGCTGGAGGCCAAGCGAATCGAATTTACGGGCCCGGGCGGCATGGAGTACTGGGGATTCGCCGTTTTCTGGTCGGCTTTCCAGCATCTGCAGCAGTCTATCGAGATGGCCGGAACCCTCGACCAGACCGTGATAAGGGATATACTGGCCACGGAGAAGTTCGATACAGACTTCGGCCCGTGGTGGTATGAGAACCAGGTACCCGCACTCGAAGCTTATGCCGGCGTGGTCGGCCAGTGGCAGGATGGCTACTTTGAGGTCATATTGCCCACACCGAAGGCCACCGCGGATTCTATCTACCCCAAGCCGCCATGGCCGAAGCATTAAGCATTAATTAAAGAGTTTAGTTGTTATATCGCAGCAAGCAGGCTGCCTTGAGAGGCGAATGGTACGATGAGAATAACCATCGGCTATATTCTGTTGCTTTCAGGGCAGCCTGCAAATAATCGGTTGCCAGTGTTAGGAAACTATCATCATGATGGTAACAATACTGAACGTCGTAATTGACGGCATACTGACGGGCGGCATTTATTCCTTGATCGCCATGGGATTCGGCTTGCAGTACGGTGTCGCCCGGGTGCTGAACATATCTCACGGCGAATTTATTATGCTCGGGGCTTTCGCCACCTGGTCGCTTTACACGTTTTTTGGCATCAATCCTCTGATTTCTCTCGTTATTTGCGGTCCTGTTCTCTTCGGAATAGGTTTTCTAATCCACAGGACCTTATTCAGCCGCCTCCAGAGAATGTCAGCATCAACAGGCGCCTATGAGGCCAGTTCTCTGTTAGCCACTTTTGGCATCCTTTTCATTATTCAAAACGCAGCCCTGCTGATATGGGGTCCTTTCGTAAGAGGGCTGGGAATATATTCTTACCCGGTCAGCTTTGCGGGGACAACATT